>JAKCDN010000057.1 GCA_021841795.1 Acidobacteriota bacterium
TGCTGGAAACTGGGATGAAAATCACAGCCTATAATCATCATGCCCGGCTCCTTCTCCCGAGCTACATGGTCGTCTGGCAGCAACCAGTCTACTCAGCCGAAGGAGCCGGCGCTGTCATGCAATCATCCAAGGTCTTCACGCAAGTGGAGACATTGGGTGGGAGAGCACAAACCGGGATCTCCGGGGTGCCCCCCGGTCTCGCTTCTGAGACCGGGAAATCACAACCTCACGCTGCCACAAGCTTCGGGTGCCCCTTGGCGTCTGCGTAGCAGGCGTCATGGATGGGATGGCAACGCCCCCATCCCCGCCAACATCTCTACACATGCGCCAGCCGCAGCAGCAGGCCCGCCAGTGCGCCGCCCACCAGCGGCCCCGCCACCGGAATCGCCGCATAGCTCCAGTTCGATCCGCCCTTGCCGGGAATCGGCGCCAGCGCATGCACCAGCCGCGGTCCCAGGTCACGCGCCGGATTAATCGCATACCCCGTCGTGCCACCGAGTGAAAGTCCGATGCCCCACACCAGGCTCGCCACCAGCCACTGCCCCACGCCCGCCGCCGGTCCCGTAGCCGACACGCCATGCGATCCAATCGCGCCGGCCACCACCACCAGCACCATCGTCCCAATCACTTCACCCAGAAAATTGAACAGCGGGCTCGGCACCGCGCCATTCGTGCAAAAGATGCCCAGCTTCGCCGCCGGGTCCGGCGTCAGCTTCCAGTGCGGTCCATAGTGCACCACCGTCAGCGCCGCGCCGCCCATCGCGCCCACCAGTTGCGCGCTCCACAGCCACACCAGTTGCGCATAGTTCCCGCTCGTCACCGCGCTCGCCAGCGTAATCGCAGGATTCAGATTCGCGCCCGGGCTTCCAAATGCCTGCGCCACCAGCACGCCGCACAGCACCGCCAGCGCCCAGCCCGTCGTCACCACCATCCACCCCGCGTCCGCTGCATACGACTTCCGCAGCGCCACGCCCGCGCACACGCCGTTGCCCAGCAGCACCAGCACCAGCGTGCCCATCATCTCGCCCAACCACACCGAATGCATCCACGCTCCTCTTGCCGCAATCAACTTTTCAATGCATGAATCGATGGAATTCTCACCGACGCGGCCCCACCCCGCCAAGCTGTCAAGTTCCCGCACTCCACCAAACCCACTCAAACCCTTGAAAACGCTGCGCAAAAAACTTCTCTGCGATTTGCATGTTAATTCTCCGAAATCGCTATCCTGAAAATAATCGAGCAGAAGAAGCAGAACATCGAAGAGCACGTGTCGCTCCTCCCCATTCTTTTCGGACGCCGGCCGCGGTCCTTGTGCCGCCGAGAAGAGCATCGAAGGTGTACGAACGGATCGCAGCTCCGGTGCGGAGCTGTTCGGGAATCGATCCGCTCACAGAACGGCACAACCGCGCAAGGCTGTCCGGGCCCATCACCATACCAGTTTGTCTCACTCCCACTGGTACAGACGTTGCCGGGCACTCCAGGAGGATCTTGCCATCAAAATGGATACCAAGATACCGATAGAGACCCGGTTACCGGCGCTGGTGAATCGCGTGTTCGCGGAGAACCTGAGCGGGTTGGCGGTCACGGCGATGAGCGGCGCGACGGTGACGCTGGCGACGGGCGCGACGGCGCCGGCGGGCGGAGGGTTTGAGATCCGGCGCAGGGACTCGTGCTTCCAGCCGGGCGAGGATACGGACCTGGTGATGCGGGCGTCGGTTCCTACGATGACGTTTACGCGGGTGGCGGCGAGTGATCGCTACTACATTCGCATGTATGACGGGGCGACGCCGCCGAACTACTCGGAGTTTTCTGCGGCGCTGTTTTTTAATTTGCCGTTGGCGTAGCGGGGTTGGAGGGGCTGGTGGAGTCATGGGCGGGAGTGAGAAATCCCACCTTAGACGCTGCGCAGAGAACGCGCAGCGCCGAAGGTGGGGCACCCGGTTTTTTCAGGCGGGTTGAGGTCGTGCCTTCCCACCCAAGGCGCATGCTGCGCACACGCCTTGGATGGGCACCCTCGGGTCGTGACGAGTCGGGCGCTCGGCAGGATGAGATGAGATGAGAGTGGAGTGGCGAGCATGCGGATGATGAATGAATTTGAGGCGCAGGTGCTGAGTGATCTCTGCGTGCTGAAGACGCAGATGAATGGGCTGATGGGCGATGGGAACGGTGGACGGATTGCCGAGCTGGAGCGGCGCATGGAGCGGCACAAGCAGAACTGGCAGCGCGCGAAGGGCGTGCTGGCGGCGGTGAGCGTGGTGTTTGCGGTGATTGAGGTGGCAGTGGAGACTTGGTTGCGACGGTGAAAGGAACCGGGCCGGAGTGGGCGTGCGTATACACTGCACAGGTACGGAGGTTGACCGATGCAGGTACAGATTCAGGGCACGACGATGCCGGTGCTCAATGTGCAGCTTGATCCGAATGAGAGCGTATTTTCAGAGAGCGGCGAGCTGTCGTGGATGACGGCGTCGATCCAGATGGCGACGCACACGCAGATGGGCGGCGGCGGAGGCCTGTTTGGCGTGTTGAAGCGCGTGGCCGGCGGCGGCAGCATCTTCATGACCGAGTATCGCGCGCTGCAGTATCCGGGTGTGGTGTCGTTTGCGACAAAGGTGCCAGGACACATTGTGCCGGTGGAGGTGGGCCCGGGGCAGGAGTACCTGGTGCACCGGCACGGCTTCCTATGTGCGACGCCGCAGGTGACGATCGGCCTTGGCTTTCAGCAGTCGCTGGGCGCGGGGATCTTTGGCGGGAACGGCTTTCTGCTGCAGCGCGTGGGTGGCATGGGCACGGCTTGGCTGGAGCTTTCCGGCGAGCTGATCCGGAAGGACCTGGCGCCGGGCGAGGTGCTGCGCGTGCATCCGGGACACGTGGGCGCATTTCAGGCGTCGGTGGGTTTCCAGATTATGACGGTGCCGGGGATCAAGAACATGATCTTTGGCGGCGATGGGATTTTTCTGGCGGTGCTGCAGGGGCCGGGGACGGTGTGGTTGCAGACGCTGCCGATCTCGCGGCTGGCGCACCAGATCAGCGAGTATCTGCCGCAGCAGCAGGTCCAGCAGACGATGGGCGCGGGTGCGGGCGGCGCGCTGCTGGGAGGGATTGTGGGGTCGATTCTGGGCGGGGATCAGTAAAGTCCGGGAGCTGACGCTCCCGGACTTTTTTTCGTTTTCCGGCGTGATTCAGGCTCGTGCTTTCTCATTCATGTCGCCTGCTGAAGCGGCCGCCATGGATGGGGCAGCCGCGATGTGTCCTATTGGCCGCTGCGCGGTGGCTCGACGTAGCTTTCGGCGAAGGATTCGTCGGGTGAGGTGGCGGGCCAGCCGGCGATGACGAAGAAGACGTCGAGAACGAAGAGGGCGATGGCGAGGTCGTTGTAGAGGTTGGCACGGGGAGATGCGGGCCAGAGCTGGTTGGCGGCCCAGAGCAGGAAGGCGATGGCGAGGAGAACGGCCTTGAAGAGCTCCTGCGGGCCGGGGCGGCGGATGGACTGATAGACGAGATAGGCAACGGCGATGAGCGCAAGCGGCGCGGCGCCGAGCCAGTCATGCGCATGTGGCGGGCAGAGCGCGGGCGCGGCATCCCAGACGAGCAGAACGAAGACCGAAACCAAAGTGAGCACGGCGAGCAACAGGGGAAGCGCCTGGTGCGCGCGGTCGAGATGAGCCTTCATGGTTTCAACGTATCAAGGCGACCATAAGGATGGTGTGTGGGCGGGTGGAGAGCGATAGTCAATCGCGATTGAGGGACTCCTGCACACGGATTGCCTCGTCGACTTCCGCGCCGGGATGGACGATGACGTGATCGCCGGGCTGCAGGCCGTCGACGACCTCCCAGTCAATCTCGCCGCGATGCCCAATCTGCACGGCGACCTTGTGCGCCTTTCCGTTGTTCACAACAAAGACAGCCCAGTTTGCGGCAGAGCGGAAGACGGCGCTGGAAGGAACGCGGAGCACATCCTGGCCCTGCCAGACGATGACGCGGGTTTCGACGTGATAGCCGTCTTCCATGCCGTGCGTGGCGCCGGTGAAGTCGCAGATGACGTTGACGCGCTGCTCTTCAACGCCGAGGGCGGAGATTTTGGTGAAGGCGCCGGGTTCAATGGTTCGGACGATGGCGGGGATGGGTGTGTCGCCGCCCCAGTCGGTGAGGACGGCGGACATGCCGGGACGGATGCGGACGGCGTCGCGGGTGAGGAAGTCAGTGACAATTTCGAGACGCGGGGTGTAGCCGATTTCAAGGATGGGCGTGCCGGGGGCGACGATGTGTTCGCTCTGCTCGATGAGGCGGAGGATGCGGCCGTCGGCAGGCGCGATGAGGGCGGTGGGCAGTTGTGCATTGTCGCTCTGCTGGACGAGGAGCGCGGCTTTGGCTTCTTCGACCTGATAGGCGGCGGATAGCGCGGCGGATTCGGCGGCCTGGAGCTGCTTGCCGGCGAGTTCGCTGGCAGTGCCGGCTTTATCGAATGCTTCGCGGGAGATGATGCCCTGCTGGACGAGGCTGCGGCTGCGGGCGAGATCCTGCTTGGCCTGCGCGGCGTCAGCGCGGGCGCGGGCGGCGAGCGCCTGTGCCTGATCTTCAGCGGCGCGTGCGGAATTGAGGCGCGCCTCGAGGACCGCGGTCTGGCGAGGATCGATGGGCGCGGGATCAATCCAGGCAAGGATTTCGCCGGTGTGGACGGTGTCACCGGCGTCGAGCATGACACGACGGAGGCGGCCGTTGACGGTGGATGCAACGACGAAGTGATCGTGCATGCGGGTCTTGCCTTCTTCTTCGACGATCTCCTGGAGGGGGCCGCTCTGAATGGCGACGGTCTGGACGGGGATGCGGGAGGGACGAAGGACGAAAGCGATGGCGGCGGCGAGGACGAGCGCAGAGGCGATGAGGACGAGTTGGGAGCGGCGTTTCATCTTACTCACGGGCCTTGAGGACGGAGACGATATCGAGGTGCGCGATGCGGCGGCTGATAAAGATGCCGGATACGATGGCTGAGAGCAGGACGATGAGAAATCCCCAGGCGTAGCTGGAGGGCTGAACGACGAGCGGAATGCGGTAGAGCTCCGTGCGCATGACGGCGGCGAGGGCGGCGCAGAGCGCGTAGCCGGCGAGGAAGCCGAAGGGTAGGGCGAAGAGGGTGATGAGGCCCTGCTCGGCGAGGAGGATGAAGGTGATTTCGCGGCGTGTGAAGCCGAGGACGCGCAGAGTCGAGAGTTCGCGCGCGCGCTCGGAGAGGGCGATGCGGGCTCCGTTGTAGATCATGCCGACGGCGATGATGATGGCGAAGACCAGGAGCGTGCCGATGGAGAGCGTCATGCTGCGATGGATGGTGTCAGTGAAGCTGCGCAGCTCAGCCTCTTTGATGGAGACGGCGGCGATTGCGGGCAGGCCCTTGAGGGTCTGATAGAGCTTTTGCTGCTGAGCGGCGTCAACCTGGAGAAGCGCGCCGGAGATAGAGCGATCTTCCTGCAGAAGGCGGTTGAGCGCATGGAGGTCCATGTAGGCGTTGGTGCCGAGGATTTCGTCGACGGTGCCGGAGACGGTGACCGAGAAGCTGGAGCGGCGACCATCGAGGAGTTCCACGCGGAGAGTTTCGCCAGGGGTGATGTGGAGGATATCGGCGAGGGCGGTGCTGAGGACGATGCCGTCGCCGGGCAGGAGCTGGCGACGGCCGTGCTGATCGATCATGGTGCGCATTTCGCTGTTGGGGGCAAGACCGAGCAGAGCAGTTTTGCGCCAGCGGTGCTCGTGGCGCAGGCGGACGGGCACGATGCGGAAAGGTTCCGAGCGAATGACGCCGGGCAGGCGCGCAAGCTCAAGTCGGGCCGTGGCAGAGCGGGCTTCGATGAGGGTGACGGCGACGTCTTCGCGCTGGGCGTCGCGGAACTGGAGGGTCATGATGCGATTGAGTGCATCGAACATGCCGAATTCGACGACAACGATCATGATGGACGCGCAGATGGCGAAGGCGGAGGCCAGCGCGCGCCAGGGACGGCGTTCGATATTGCGCAGGGTCATGCGGACGGCGGGGTGCATCCACTGGACTTTGAACCGGTCCATGAGGCGCGGTCGGAAGTCGGGAGGCATCTCAGGGCGCATGGCTTCAGCGGGAGGCAGAGTGGCGGCGCTGCGCGCTGCGCCGAGGGCGCCTGTGGCGGCGGTGGCGATGGTGAGGATTCCGGCCCAGAGCAGGATGTGAGGCTCGGCCTGATAAATGAGGATCGGGAAGCGATAGAAGTCGGCGTAGATGGCGGCAATGCGAATGCCGTAATACCAGCCGACAGCGCAACCGAGGAGATAGCCGCCAAGGGCGGCGAGCAGGCTGAACTGGAGATAGTGGATAGCGAGCTGGGAGTTGGAGTAGCCGAAGGCCTTGAGGACAGCAATTTCAGGGCGCTGCATGGTAACGAGCCGGCTAAAGGCGAAATGGACGAGAAGCGCGGCGACGGCGAGGAAGATTGCAGGGATGATGGTGGCGCTGACGCGATTCTGCGCGATTTCGTCGGAGATGAAGCGGTGGGAGATCTGGTCAGCGCGGCCGTAGGCGCCGAGGCCGCCGTAGGGGTCGAGGATGCGGTCGACGCGGGCAATGACGTCGGCCTCATCGGCGCGGGGCTCCAGGGCGATGGCGACGGAGTTGAAGGCGCCGTCCATGTCGAGCGCGGCTTCGAGGGCGTGGGTGGGCATCCAGAGAACGCCGAAGCGTTTGTTATCAGGAAAGATGGAGCCGCTGCCGCGAATCTCGTAGATGTACTCGGGCGAGAGTGCGATGCCGACGATGGTGAGCGGCTGCCAGCGGCCCTGAATGACGGCTTCAACGCGGCTGCCGAGTGCGAGGTGGTTGGCGGTTGCGAAGGCTTCACTGGCGACGATTTCGCTGCTGGATGTGGGGTCGGCAAAGCGGCCGCGGCGCAGGAAGAGCGCGTTGAGCGAGCCCGTCTGTTGAGGCGCGAGCGAGAGGAGGCGGCCGACGGCGGGCTCACTCAGGCCGGGAACGTTGAGGGTGACATCCATGACGACGCGGGACTGCACCTGGCGGACGCCGGGGATTTCACGCAGGCGCGCAGCGACGGAATCGGGCGCACGCTTGAGCTCTGCGAAGAGATCGGCGAAGCGATAGCCAGCGTAGTAACTCTGCTGGGTGCGCAGGAGCGAGCGATACATGGCGCGCATGGTGACGAAGGAAGCAACGCCGCAGGCGATGACGAGCGCGATCGCGGCGACCTGCCCTTTCATGTGGAAGAGATCGCGAAAGAGCTTGCGGTGGAGAGCGGTCATGACTCACCACACCAGTTCCTCGGGACGCGCGCGACGGGTATTGCGCGTAATCCCGACGATTTCACCGCTGCGCAGGCGGATGACACGATCGGCCATGGCGGCAATGGCGGTGTTGTGGGTGATGACAGCGACGAGAGTGTGCAGCTCGGCATTGATGCTGGCAAGGACGTCGAGAACGAGCTTGCCGGTGGGGTAATCGAGCGCGCCGGTGGGCTCGTCGCAGAGCAGAATGTCAGGCTGCTTGGCGATGGCGCGGGCGATGGCGACGCGCTGCTGTTCGCCGCCGGAGAGCTGCGAGGGGAAGTGATTTTCACGCTCGGTGAGCCCGACAAGGCGCAGGGCCTCCCGGGGATTCATGGGGCGCTCGGCAATTTCAGTGACGAGGGCGACGTTTTCCAGCGCGGTGAGGCTGGGAATGAGGTTGTAGAACTGGAAGACGAAGCCGACGTGCTCGCGGCGGAAGCGGGTGAGGCCGGCGTCGTCGGCCTCGGAGAGCCAGTGGTCGCGGAAGCGGACGTCGCCGGAGGTGGGTGTGTCAAGACCGCCGAGGATGTTGAGGAGTGTGGATTTGCCGCTGCCGGAGGGACCGAGGAAGACGACGAACTCGCCGGCGGTGAGGTCAAGCTGGATGGAGCGGAGCGCGAGGACGGGGACGGCACCGGTGAGGTAGGTCTTGGAGACAGAGTGGACGTGGAAGACAACTTGCTCCGCCTCGTCCGCGCGGGTGCGCTCCGCACTGACCATACAGCCCCCGCAACCCAACCGCCTGCAACTATTGCAATTTTGACGAAAGCCGTGGCAAATCGGCGGTGATTGGGGTCACTTGAGGGCGCGCAGGATGCGGGCACTTCAGGAGGCGCGGCGGACGTAGCGACGGCCCAGGAACTCGTAATTGCCGCTGGCGATGCGGGCGATGGCTTCGGAGTAGGCGATGTGCTCTTCCTTGAGGATGCGCGCGGAGAGGGAATCGGCGTCGTCGGTGTCGAGGATGGGGATGGCGCGCTGGAGGATGATGGGGCCGTGGTCGAGGTGCTCGTCGACGAAGTGGACGGTGCAGCCGGCGACTTTGACGCCGTAGTCGAAGGCCTGGTGCTGCGCGTCAAGGCCGGGGAAGGCCGGCAGGAGCGACGGGTGGATGTTGACGATGCGGTTGTGGAAGGCGTGGATGAACTCCGGCGAGAGCAGGCGCATATAGCCGGCGAGGACGACGAGATCGACGTTGTGGCGGCGGAGGCAGGCGGCGACGTCGGCGTCGTGTTCGGCGCGCGGGCGGCCTTTGGAGAGGAAGACCTCAGTGGGCAGGCCGAGTTCACGGCAGACAGCGAGGCCGCAGGCAGAGGCGGTGTTGGAGATGACGATGGCAATCTCGACGCCGGGCAGACGGCCTTCGCGGATGCTGTTGTGGATGGCGATCATGTTGGAGCCGCGGCCGGAGATGAGTATGCCGAGCTTGAGAGGCGAGCGAGTTGCGGGAGTATCTTCCGTCAAGAGTAAGGTCCTTCTCGAGGAGCGATTGCTTGAAGTGTCTCGCTTTCCCAGGTCTCAAATGCGAGACCTTGGGCACCCATGGTCGAGGTGAGTGAAAAGCTGAACACTAGGTGTACTGGACACGGCGCTCACCTTTGACGACGCGGCCGATGACGTAGAACTTTTCTTCGGCGCGGTCGAGGAGAGTTTTGGCGCGCGTGAACTTTGCAGCAGGGATGGCGGCGATGAGGCCGATGCCCATGTTGAAGGTGCGCATCATCTCTTCCTGCGGGACCTGGCCGAGGTCGCGGAGGTGGTCGAAGATGGGCAGGACCGGCCAGGTGCCGATTTCGATCTGCGCGGCGGTGCCTTTGGGCAGGATGCGGGGCAGGTTTTCCGTGATGCCGCCGCCGGTGATGTGAGCCATGCCGGTGGTGAAACCGCCGGAGACGAGCTTCTGGATGACGTGGAGATAGCTGCGGTGGGTCTTCATGAGGGCCGCGCCGGCTTTCTCTTTGATGGCGGTGACGTACTGGGTGGGCTTGTAGCCGGCGACCTCGAAGAGGAGTTTGCGGGCGAGCGAGTAGCCGTTTGTGTGGAGGCCGGTGGAGGGTAGGCCGATGAGGACGTCGCCGGGCTTGATGCCTGCGCCGGTGATCATTTTGTCGCGGTCGACGGCGCCGACGATGAAGCCGGCGAGATCGTACTCGCCGTCGGTGTAGAAGCCGGGCATCTGGGCGGTTTCTCCGCCGATGAGGGCGCAGGCGTTGGCCTTGCAGGCTTCGGCGAGGCCGGTGACGACGGCCTCGGTGACCTCGGGGTCGAGGCGGCCGGTGGCGAGGTAGTCGAGGAAGAAGAGCGGCGTGGCGCCCTGGACGGCGATGTCGTTGACGCAGTGGTTGACGAGGTCGGCGCCGACGGTCTGGTGGAGGCCGAGCTCGAAGGCGACCTTGAGCTTGGTGCCGACGCCGTCTGCGGAGCTGACGAGGATGGGGTTTTTGAAGCGCTGGAGGTCGAGGCGGAAGAGGGCTCCGAAGCCGCCGATGCCGCCGAGGACATTGCGGTTGAAGGTCTTCTGGGCGAGGTACTTGATGCGCTCTTTGGCGCGGTCGCCGGCGGAGATGTCAACGCCTGCCGAGGCGTAGGTGACGGATTTGGGCTTGGATGCGTCAGGCACGGTGCGGACTTTCTCCCCCCGGGCGGCAGGAGCAGCCGGGCAGGACCCCAGGGCGGGATGCTCCTCGGGGGCTAGGCTAAGAAAGTACGATTTTAGCAGGATTTTGGGCGGCGGACCGTGATGCCCGGCCGGTGTACGGAGGAGGGAACGAGGCAGATGGAGCAGAGAGCGGCGAAGACGGCGCCGGTGGCGATGATGCTGCTGGTGGCGGGGTTGATGCTGGGGCTGGCGGGGGGAGTGGGGCCGCGGCTGGTGCATAAGGCGGCGGGGAGCGACTTTGAGCGCGGCCTGATGGTGGGCGTGGGGATTGGACTGGAGATCCTGGCGCTGGTGCTGATGGCGCGGTGCGCGAGGGGCAAAAGATAGGGGGCAGCGGTCCGTGGCCAGCGGTCAGAGGTCAGTGCTCAGAGGTCAGTGCTCAGAGGTCCGTGCTCAGAGGTCAAAGAGCATGGACTAGGGACCAGGGACGAGGGATGAGGGATGAGGGACTAGGGACTAGAGGAAACGGGAGCGCTGCTCGGGGGTGGGCAGCGGGCAGGTGGTGAGGCGGCCCCAGATGCGGTAGCGGCTGCGGGCGATGAGGCGGTAGCCGAGGTCGCGGAGCGGGCAGGGGACAAGGCGCAGCAGGCGGGCGACGATGGGCCAGGGACGGGGCAGCTCGGCGAGCACGAAGGCGACGGCGGTGGAGCGGGTGAAGAGCTGCTCGGCGGGGGTGGCGGCGGCGCGCAGGACGAGGATGGTGCCGGGGCCTTCGCCGGGTGGTGCGTCTGGCAGGGCGGGCGGGAAGCCGTGGCGGGCGAGCAGGGCGGCGACGGCGGGTGAGCTGGATGGCGCGAAGCGGAGGCGGTCGTGGCGGTCGCGGGCGAGGAGCCACTGGACGGTGTGATGGCAGAGGCCGCAATAGCCGTCGTAGACGACGAGCAGGCGGGAGCCGAGGGTTGCGGCGAGGTCCAAGGGCGAGTCCTGTGGATTGGATGATACGGCGGGGCGGGACGGAGCGGAATGGGGAGGCGTCGTCTTCGACGGTTAACTGCTCTCGACGCGCGCCTGGATGTCTGCGTAGGCTGCCTCGATGAGCCGGTTGAGGGCTGCGTCGTCTATGGAGACACCGGGCTTGAGCTGGACGTGGCGCATGAACTTGCCCGTGCCCTTGAGCAGGCGGGCCGGGTCTGGGAGCGACGCGCCGTGAAAGAAGCCAACGTTCATGTGCGCGGTGAAGACGTTGACATAGCCGAAGGGGGCGTCGCCGAGGCAGGCAACCGGGCAGCCGTCATGGAGCAGCTCGCGGACTTCGTCTCCGCAGCGGCGCATGGCGTCAAACCACCGGCGGGCAAGGTCTCCCAGCTCGCCGTCGTGGCTTCTCATCCAGGCGTCGATGGCGGGGTCGCGTTCGACGGCGCCGTCGAAGCGGAGGAATGCGTCTTTCACGGCCGGTCTCCCTATTTGCTTTGGGACTATGGTACGCGGTGGGGGATCGACGCACGAACCGGTTGAAGGATGTGTCCTACAGTGTCATACTTTGTCGTATGAGAAACTCTCGCGTAGTCTCTATTACGCTTCCTCCGGCGATGTTTGAACAGGCCCGGGCGCTTGCAAAGGATGAGAACCGCACTCTGAGCGAGCTGGTGCGCGAGGCGTTGCGGCACTATGAGCGTGAGCGATTGCTGGATCGAGTCCAGACGCGGTTGCGCGCGGGCGCGGCTCGCGCGGGTGTGCGGAGCGAAGAGGACGTAGTG
>JAKCDN010000058.1 GCA_021841795.1 Acidobacteriota bacterium
AATGGCCGCGCTCGTCCGCGAGCCGCCGCGCTGCATCTCTCCTTTGCACTGATCCTGCCGCCGCGGCCATAAGCTGCGGCGGCTCCATCGCCGTCGCGAATCGGCTGCCGCGCTCAGGCCTTCGCCGTTGCGCCCGCCGGCAGCACCGCCAGAATCCGGCAGCGGTGCTTGTCTGCCGTGCTCCACGCTAGCGGCATTTCGCTCTCCATGCACGCGCAGTCGCCCGTCTCCAGAACCTCATGCAGCGCGCCCGTGTCCAGGCGCAGCCGTCCTTCAAGCACGTAGATCACCGCGCCGTTCTTCTTGAATGTGTCCACCGCCAGCGTCGAGCCCCCGGGCGCAAACTCCACCACCTGCGCCTCCAGCCGGTAACCCTTGCCTTCGGCATTCAGCGGCGTCACCTTGATCGGCTCCGCGCCCCGTCCCTCGCCCCGCAGGTGCGTCTTGCGTGTAATCGAAAGTTTGTGCTGCGCGCTCTCGCTGAAAAAATAATCCAGTCCCACGCCGTAAACCCGCGCAATCGTTGCCAATGTCGGCAGCGTCGGAATCATCCGGTCCGTCTCCAGCTTCGAGAGAAGCGCCGTCGAAAGCCCCGTCTCCGCCGCCAGCCGTGAAAGCGTCAGTCTCTTCCGGTTGCGCAGCGACCGCAGCTTCAGAGGAATGCAGTAGGGTTCCAATGACCATTGGGCATAGGAAACTGCCTTGGACATGACCGGCTCCAGTAAGGTTTTTTCCTTTGTCTTCCAACCAGTCTACGCCACCCGGTTACTCCCCAGACTCTCATCCGGGCCGCCGCCATTGCCCCGCGCCATCCTGCCCAAGAAATTCGACATTACAATAATAGGGACGACGGGCAAGCGCGGTTTCCCGTTTGCCCCACTTTCAATGAAAGGTCGGAATCCCTATGAGCAATCTTCCTCCACGTTTTCTTTATTCCTGCTTCCTGCGCTCCTTTCGCGTTGCGACCTCGCTTGCCGCCGTCGCACTGGTCCAGATTGGTGTCGCGCAATCCGCTCCCGCTGCGGCCAAACCCGCATCCGATGAGCTGGTGTTGAGCAACGGCGATACCCTGCACGGACAGTTTGTCAGCGAAACCGCCGGCTCCGTCATCTTCCACAGCGATCCCCTCGGCAACATCACTCTCGGCTGGGACAAAGTCAAGGAGATCCATGTCGCCGGCAAATTCGGCGTCCTCGGCCAGACCGTCGCCGCGCGCGGCAGAAAACAAGCCGTGCACTTCCCGGTCGGCAGCTTCGACGTTGCCGACAAAACCGTCACCGTCCACACCGCGGCCACGCCTGAGCCCGCTCCCATCCCCGTCGCGAAGGCGCAATACATCATGGACAGCGCCGAGCTCGACAAGCAGCTCAATCACGCGCCCGGTTTCTTCGTCGGCTGGAATGGCGCCGCTACCGCCGGAGCCACCATCGTCTCCGCAACTGAAAATCAGTTCACCTTTACCAGCGCCGTCAACCTCGTGCGTACGGTCCCCACGGTCAACTGGCTTGCCGCGCGCAACAGAATGCTCTTTAACTTCAATGAAGCCTACGGCAAGATCACCCAGCCTGCTTACGCCTATCCCGCCGTTCCTCCCGCCACGGGCTCGGTCTTCGTCCCCGCTTTGGTTACCAAGTCCTCCATCATGCACATCGGCGCTGAGCGCGATGAGTACTTCTCCCCGCGCTTCTATGCCCTGGGCCTCACAACCTTCGATCACAACTTTGCTCAGGATCTCCAGCTCCAGCAGATCTATGGCGGTGGCCTGGGATGGACCGCAATGAAGACTCCCAGGCAGGAGCTCGACGTCAAGGCTACCGCGCAGTACGAGAAGCAGCACTTCATTCCCGGCACCGGCAACGTCGATGAGAACCTGATCGGTTCCACCTTCGGAGCCAACTACACGCTTCACCTCAAGCTGCTTACATACACCCAGGCGCTTTCCTATATCCCCGCCTATAACCAGCTCAACGCCTACTCGGCTACGGAAACCAACTCCGTCGCCTTCCCGGCCTATAAGAACTTCAGCTTCTCGGTCGGAACTCTCGACAGTTACCTCAATAACGCGCCCTACCTGGGCAGCGCGGTTACTCCGCCCACCAAGCCCAACTCCTTCCAGTTCACGATGGGCGTCACCTACAACATCAAATCGAAGTACTGAGCCACGGTCGTCGGCCCGCAGCCTGCGGCTGGCTTTGCCGCCGGCTGCGGGCTGGTTTACTTCACCGCCACCGGTTGCAGCCACGCCCCGTCGCCCGCCGAATCCCAGACATCGAAGCGCACCCACTTCTTCCCCGTTGCGTCGAACGGGATGCGGAACAGCTTCGTCCCGAACGGTTCCGTGTCGGTCAGGCGGATGATCTTCCGGTCCACCTTCACCCCGTCGCTCCACACCAGTTCGGCAAACTCCAGCGGAAACGTGTATTCGATACTCGCCGTGTACACGCTCTTTGCCCCGCTGCCTTCGATGCCCCACTTGTGAAAAAGAATCTCCCCCGTCGTCCCGAAGAAGTTGCCGCTGCGCAGCCCTTCCACCACCGGCGCCCAGCTCTCGTTCCACGCCGGGACCTTGTCCATTTTCAGATAGTTAATGGCCAGCAGCGGATAGGTCTCGTCGCTCGGCACCTTCATGTACGTGTCGCCTTCGGCCAGCATGAACTTCGGCTTCGGCGCCCAGTTGCTCATATCGTCATCCAGACCGAAACAGCGCACCTCGCACAGCCGCGACTGGGACTGATCCACGGGCAGTGACTCCCATGACCCGCCGATAAAACGGTCGCTCAGGAAAAAGCTCTTGTCTTTGTACTCGTCCGGATACATCGCCGAGCTCTTGGTTCGCGGATGCGCCACCCACAATATCCCCTGCTCGCGCGCGATAAAGTTCTCCACGTCCTCCATGGAGCCCAGGTGGTACACGTGCCCATACGTCGGATCGTTCTCTTCGAACGTCTGCTCCGCGGGACGCGGCACAGCGTGCGAAAAATAAACCGGCTTCGGCAGCATCATGTACCAGTGCCCGCCAAGATACGCATTCACCTCCTCGGCCGGGATCACCAGAAAGTCCTTGTCGCTCATCTTGCGTGCGCCTTCAAAGTAGAGCTTCTGTTCTGCAAATCGCTTCGGCCCCGGATCGCCGAGGTCCGAGTCGTCGTGAAAATCGCCAAGATAAACAATGTTGATGCCCAGTCCCCGGAATACCGGTACCCACGTCGGCATAAAGTCCGAGCTCCCGCAGTCGCGGATCATCTCGTTGAAGTCCAGGTGAAAGTGCCCCGTAACCGTCTTGAAGCCGGGAACCGGCTTGTAAGTGTCGTCGTGCGTGTATGCCATCACCTGGCGCTCGGTCGCTTCCGCGCCCGCCGCGCTCAGATCGTAGTAAACCGGCATGTGCTGCATCGTGCCCGGCGGTGCGTTGTACAGCGCGTAGTTGTATATCTGCGAGCGCGCCACGTGTACCCGGCGGTTCCACACCTCGTCGCTCACCCCCCATGGGTCGTATCCCCGGCCTCGCTCCGGCTGCATCACCCCCAGTGAGAACGTGTGCTCGCTATCCTTGCGGTAATACACATATCCCAGGTTCACCTCGTTCTCGCGCGCAAAAAAGAACTTGTGCGGCGGCGGAAAGATGGCCAGCGCGCCTCCGCCCGCATCCAGAATCTCCAGGCGATTGCGCGCCTGCAGGTCCACCGGCTGTTCGTTCACATCGCCGCCGAACGCATAGTGCTGCCAGACCTGCGCATCGTCCCGCCACTCCAGCCTGGTTCCCGCGTCAATCGCAAATCCCTTCAGTCCTGCCTTGTAGATGTAGGCCACATCCCTGGCTTCGGTTTTGGCTACCGCCTCCTGCCGCAGCAGGTTCGAGCCCCGGTACGCGGTAAACTCCAGATTCCCTGAGAAGAGGCCCAGCGTCAGGCCATTGAAAATCACGCTCACGCGATCGCCGTCGCCCTCAACCCGGCACCTGCTCGTCGTGTAGCTCGCCGTTGCCCGCTTCACCTCGTCCGGCTGCCGCCCCGGCCCCACCAGGTGCGAGTCGTAACCAGGAATCTCCAGCGGCGCATCCCAGAAGACGTTCCACTTGTACTCGTCCTCCGCCTCCGGCGTGTCGTTGTGCAGCCGCTTCAGAATGTTCAGCTCCGTCGTCGAAATCCGCCGCCTGCCTGTCGTTACCTGAAACTCCGGCTCCAGATTCCTGCCCAGCTCCACCCATGCTCCGCCGGCCCTCTGCGCCGCCAGTTCCTCCACCACCGGTTGGCCGTCGCGCACTCCAAACCGCGCCCGGTTCTGCTGTCCCTGCTCTCCGGACCACGTCACCACCACGCCGTTGCCATCCGCTCTCGCGCTCACGCCGGCGATCCCTTTCCAGTCCTGCATGTCGCAGCTCTGCGCCTGTGCCCCTGCCCCTGCCGCGCCCGCGCACAGCGCCGCCATCCACACCGCGTCTCTCCACCTCATTGTCATCTCCTCGTTTTGCGCCCAATGGCCTCGGCCGCGCCGGCGCTTCTCGCCTTGCCCCTTACACCTTCACAAAGATCTTCCTGCGATAAAGCGCCCACACCGGCAAAAAACAGATCGCCGTATACATCAGCACATACGCCAGCGACCGCCATCCCGGATCGGGTATTCGCAGAAACACGTGCTGGAACAGGTAGCGGAGCGGAGTCGAGGCTCTTCCGCCGTCGTTCACGTGGATCATCGCCTGCGCTCCATCCAGCATCTCGCTGATCATGTACGCCACAATGGCGTTCGAGCCGAAGACCAGCCACGGCCACGCCAGCGCCCTGCTTGCGCCTTTCTGGCCCCAGCCCCGCTGCTCCATCGCCCAGTACGCCAGCGCCAGCGCCAGCAGTGACCACCCTGCCGCCACCAGCACATACGAACTCGTCCACATCTTCTTGTTCAGCGGAAACCAGATCGACCAGAGATATCCCAGCCCAAGACACATCGCCGAGCCCGCCGCCAGGCCCAGCGTCTTGCGCCGTTTTGATCCCTCGCTTTTCAGCCACAGCCCCGCCAGCAGCCCCAGCAGCGCCGTTCCCGTCGCGGGCAGGTCGCTCAGCAGTCCCTCCGGGTCGCGTGCGTCGTGCGCCGGCCGGTCTTCGTACAGATGCCCCGGCATCAGTTGCCGGTCAACCCACGCCACAATGTTCTGGTTCTTGTCCAGGAACGGTACGTCGCGCCCCGGCTCGCCCGCCCCCGGCACCGGAACCCACCGCACCAGCACCCAGTAGCCCACCAGCAGGCACGCCAACAGCACCACCTTCGTCCACGCCCGCCGGTCCCGCAGATACAGCAGCGCAACAATCAGGTAGCACACCGCGATCCGCTGCAGCACGCCGTAAAACCGCAAATGCTCCAGATGAAAGTACGGGAACCCGTTCACCACCACGCCCAGCACCAGCAGAATTCCCGCGCGCCGCGCCGTGTGCCAGGCCAGACTCCGCGCCGTGTCTCCGCGCCGCAGGCGCGCATCGGTCGAAAACACAATCGACACCCCGACCACGAACAGAAAGGTCGGAAACACCAGATCCGTCGCCGTCAAGCCGTTCCACGCCGCGTGGTGCATCTCTCTCCACGCGCCCTCGCCGGAGTTGTTCACCATGATCATGAAGGCAATCGTGATCCCGCGCATCACATCCAGCGAGATCAGGCGTCTTGGCGAAGTTAGAACAGAACCCGGATTCATCATCGAGCGTCTTGTCCCTGTCCCTGCGGCGATGCTCCTAACCCTACGCGCGCAGACCGCGATTCGCCAAGTGGAAACCCTGGCTCAACCGTTCCATTCCCGCCTCACGAGCCCATCCTGTGACGCCGGTCCCGTCCCGCTGCTACACTCCCATTTCAGGTATTCTTCCATTTCATGATTCGCCTGTTCGGGAGGCTTCTGTGCCTGAGTTTCAGCCCTTTATTTCAGCGCATGACAATCCGCCGGAATTTACCCTGCGCGCCGTGCTCCTCGGTGCCTTCTTCGGTCTCGTCTTCGGCGCTGTCACCGTCTATGTCGGCCTCCGTGCCGGGCTTACGGTAGCCGCATCCATTCCTATCGCCGTCATCACCATCAGCACCCTCCGCCACAAAGGCAAGCCTTCGGTCCTTGAGACCATCATCGTCCAGACCTGCGGCAACGCCGGCCAGTCCATCGCCGCCGGCGTCATCTTTACCCTCCCGGCGCTCATCTTCCTCGGCTTCGATCTCGAATACTACCGCATCTTCATGCTCGCCCTCATCGGCGGCTATCTCGGCGTGCTCTTCATGGTGCCTCTGCGCCGCCCCCTCATCGTTGAGGAGCACGGCACCCTCCAGTACCCTGAAGGCACCGCCTGCGCTGAGGTCATCAAGGCCGGCTCGACCGGCGGCTCCACCGCCAGCCGTGTCTTCTTTGGTCTTGGGCTCGGTGCGCTCTACGCCGCCTTCCAGAACAGTAACCTCATCGGCGCCTGGCCCGGCACGCCCGAGTACCAGCCCGACTTCGGCCCCCAGCACGTCCTCAAAGGCGCCTCCATTAAAGCCGATGCCACTGCTGAATATCTCGGCGTCGGTTACATCATCGGTGCCCGCACCGCCGGCATCATGTTTGCCGGCGGCGTCTTCTCCTGGCTCGTCCTCATGCCGATGCTCTACTTCTTCGGCAAGTACATCCCCAACCCCGTCTATCCCGGCACCGTCCCCATCGCCCAGATGAACCCCTCTGACCTCTGGGCCACCTACATCAAGCCCATGGGCGCGGGCGCGGTGGCTGCCGCCGGTCTCATCACCCTCCTCAAAACCCTCCCCACCATCATCGGCGCTCTGCGCTCCGGCTTCGCACAGATGCGTCACCGCTCCAACGCCGTCGCCGCCGCCGCCCGCACTGACCGCGATCTCTCCATGGGCGCCGCCGTCCTCGGCTCCATTGCCCTCATCCTTCTCATGTTCTTCTTCCTCTGGCTCAAGCCCATTCCCGGCGCTGAGGTCGGCCTTCTTGCCAACCTCGGCGCCGCCATCCTCGTCGTCCTCTTCGGTTTTCTCTTCGTCACCGTCAGCTCGCGCATCGTCGGCCTCATCGGCAGCTCGGCCAATCCCATCTCCGGCATGACCATCGCCACGCTCATGGCCACTGCCGCCATCTTCCTCGTCAGCGGCTGGACCGCTCCCGCCTTCGGCGCTCTCGCCATCACCATCGGCGGCGTTGTCTGCATCGCTTCGGCCGAGGCCGGTGATACCTCGCAGGACCTCAAAACAGGTTTCCTCGTCGGCGCTTCGCCGATTAAGCAGCGCTACGCCTTCCTCATCGGCATCGCCGTCTCCACCATCGCCATCGGTGGCACCCTCAACATCATGAACACCGGTATGCAGGAGTTCCGTCAGGCCCCGCATCCGTGGAACCTCGCCGCGCCCCACGAGGGCGTCTCCGTCCTCGCCAACCCCCATGGACTGATGGATCGCTTTCCCGTCAAGGCCGCCAACGGCTCCGTCACCGAGCACAGCAAAACCGAGTACATCGTCCTCAACGCTCTCGGCTCCTCCGAGCTCGCCGACGGAAAATACCTCTACTCCCCCGCCACGCAGCGCATTGAGGTCCAGTGGATCCCCGGCATCGGCAGTGAGAAGGCCGCCGCGCCCCAGGCCCGCCTCATGGCCACCGTCATCAACGGCATCCTCTCCCGCAAGCTTCCCTGGGGTCTCGTCCTCGTCGGCGTCTTCCTCGTCCTCGGCATCGAGCTGCTGGGCGTTCGCTCCCTCACCTTTGCCGTCGGCGCATACCTCTCCATCGGAACCACCTCGGCAATCTTCGCCGGCGGCGTGGTCCGCTACCTCATCGACTCCGCCGCCAAAAGCTCCGGTGCCGCCGAAGAGGGAGACACCAGCTCCGGCTCCCTCTTCGCCTCCGGCCTCATCGCCGCCGGCGGCATCGTCGGACTTCTCGGTGTCATCAATGCCTGGTTCCAGATGAAGTTCGGCTGGCCCAACTACCTCGCCCTCCGCCTGCCCGTGCTCCAGCACGACTGGATCAGCGTCCTGGCCTTTGCCGCGCTCGCCTTCGCGCTCTATTACTTCGCGCGCAAGCCCGTGGCGAAGTAACCAGCCGCGCCCGTCTGCGCATCCTGGCCGTGATTACCTGGCGTCATCGCATTTCCGCCATTCTGGGTCGTCCCGCGCCAATTTCCCCGTCCGGCATCTCCAAAGTAACGTCCGCAGGCTCCGTCCAGGCCTGTGAATAACCGGGTAATTTTATTTAAAATCAATAACTTAACCGCAATCACCCTATCGTACTTTCACGTGGATTTTAATTGACACCATGAGGGCACTAGAGTAATCTGATCTTCACTAAGGAGATCCCTCGAAAGGATAGGATCCATGTTACGAAAATTCGCCTTCTTTGCGGCATTCATAGCGGCACTTCCCCTCGCGGCCTCGGCTACGCAGCTGATTGTCCAGGAGAGCGGGACTTGGAGCAGCACGGCTCCGGCCACCACTTGGAGTGCTCCGAGCGAGACATGGAGCTACTCCTTCCTGATCGACAGCAACCCCACGCCGATCACCTATACGACAGGACAATCATTCGAGATCCCCTTTACAAGCTTTACCTACGATCTCAACGGCGTCCAGGTGGCGACTACGCCCTCGGCGATCTATTTTTACGAGAACAACAACACATCCTTGTTCGGGCTTTATCAGGTGGAGTTCGGACCGCAAAATTCTTTAAGCGCGGTATTCAGCCTCGAGGGCTCTGCGGCCTACAGTGGACCGGAGAGCAGTCCAACCATGCTGACCGGTGTTTACACTCTGGTTGCCGGCAATTATCCAAACGGATCGCTCTTTAACTCCACATCAGGATATGACAACTTGAGCGGTACGGTTTCCATCGAGCCTACCCCCGAGCCTTCCAGCCTGGTTCTCCTCGGCACGGGACTGATCGGCGCACTGGAGTTCCTCCGCCGCAAGCGCGCCGCCTGATCTCCGCTCGCTTCTCACCTGTTCTTTCAAGAGCCGCCCTTCCGGGCGGCTCTTTTCGCATTCGCGCTTTTCCTTTCCGCCCTCCCAACCTCGCCGCCTCGTCCTTGCCGGCGCTACCATCAAGGCATGCAGACCGCTTCTCCGCGGCCTTCTGGCCTCCTCGATGCGATTCATGTCATTGATGGCGGCCTGGCCACCGAGCTTGAACACCAGGGTGCGTGCATCGACGGTCCGCTCTGGTCCGCCCGTGTGATCGAGGAAGAGCCCCGGCAGCTCGATGCCGTGCATCGCGCCTATATTGCCGCCGGCGCGCAATGCATTACCACCTGCAGCTACCAGGTCTCACGCATGGGCTATGCTCAGGTCGGTCTCTCTCCGCAGCGTGCTGACGATGCTCTGCTGCGTTCCGTCGCAATCGCCCGTACCGCCACTGCCGCGTTTCCTCGCTGCCGCGTCCTCGTCGCCGCCTCGCTCGGGCCCTACGGCGCGGCCCTGCACAACGGCGCAGAGTATCACGGCAACTACGATTGCTCCTTTCACGATCTGGTGAGCTTTCATCGTGAGCGCATTGCCGTCCTTGCCGGCGCGTCCGGCCCGCTGCGTCCCGATCTGCTGGCCTTTGAGACCTTTCCCTCTCTCGATGAGGTGCGCGCCGTTGGCCAGGCCCTGGCCCCCTGGCCCGCGCTGCAGGCATGGTTCAGCTTCTCCTGCCGCGATCAGCGTCTGGTTGCGCACGGTGAGCCAGTGGCCCGGTGTGCCGCCCTTGCCGCCTCATTTCCGCAGACCGTCGCCGTCGGCGTCAACTGTGTTCCGCCCGCCTGGATTCCCGCCCTGATTGCCGAGCTGCACCAGGGCTCTGACAAGCCCGTGCTCGTCTATCCCAACTCCGGCGAGGGCTGGGATGCCGAACGCCGCTGCTGGATCGGTTCCACCGATGCGGCCGGCTTCGGAGCCTGCGCCGCGGAGTGGTTTCGCGCCGGCGCGCACATCGTCGGCGGTTGCTGCCGCACGCGCCCCGCCCACATCGCCCAGGTCGCCCGCGCCGGCGCCCTGTTCAAATAAAGCCTTGCTTCTTCGCTTGGATTCTCAATCCGCCGCGTCCGGCGTCGATGCTCTCGCGCCATCGCAACTCAGTGCGCCGTAACCAAAGGCTGCTGCTGAACAAGAAAATCTTCCAGCGCGGAGCCGTGGCCCCGGCTGTTTTCATTTCGCCGCGCCGGTCTCGCCTCCGCGCGCTCAGTTGTGCGTCTGCAATCTTCAACCCGGGCTCTACGCCAGCTTCAGAGCCGCCCGGCCCTTGCGCGGCGCAACAAAGTGCGCGGCCCGGCTTACAATCGCCAGCTTCTCCCGGCTCAGCAGCTTGCGGATCTCGTTGCGCGCATGCTCGGCCCACGGCCCGCGATTGTCGATCTTCACGTAGGCCCGCCAGTGGCAGAGCGCAAAGCGCGTCTGGCCCGTGCGCTCGTAGGCCAGCGCCAGGTTATAGTGCGCGTCCGCATAGCCCGGTGACAACGCCACCGCCTTCTTGTACGCCGCAATCGACTCGCTCAGCCGCCCCAGCTCATCCAGCACATTGCCCAGATCGAAGTAGGCCAGCACGTATCCCGGATCGGAGACCGTGGCGTGTCGGTACAGTTCCTCGGCCCGATCGTACTGCCGCAGGTGAAAGTAGATGGTCCCCAGGTTGATCGCCGCCGTCGCATAATTCGCATCCAGCCTCAGAATCTCTTCGTAGATCGCGATCGCGCCCTGCTTGTCGCCCGTCTCCTCCGCGCGCACCGCCGCCATAAATCGCTCCTGGATCACCCGCGGCCCCGCCGGTGACGGTCGCCGCAGCGGCTTCGGTGCTGGCGCCGACACGCTCTCCTCCGCGCCGCCCCGGTCGAAGTCGAACAGCAGTTGCCGCCGGATCGGATCCACCATCGCTCCGCAATGCCGGAAGGCCAGCCGGGTTCCGTTCCGCACCACCCGCGCCTCAAGCAGCGGGTTCGCCATGCCGGAAACCGCGCGCATGGCCAGAACCGATTCCCGGATCGAGGCTGCGGGCACGTCCTCCGCCCGCAACGCGCACAGAATGCGCAGTTGACTCAGATCCTGAAAGCTGTACTCCGTGCGCGGCGCAATCAGTCCCGCCCGCTCCCACGCTTGGAGCTGCCGGGTTCCAATTCCGAACATCCGCAAAACGTCCTGACGCCGATAGCTGGTCACTCGTGGGCTCCCTCGGTGAGTGCGGGCTGTTTCCGGTCGTGGTCCGCGCATTCCTTGGTTCGAAATGCCGCCTCCCGATCCCCATCCTCCCTCACTTGCGGGGATCGTCGCGCAAATAGCGTTCTTGCAGCGATTATCACAAGACGCGGCCCCGTCTGTACGTGGATAAACCGGGTGGAACCCGCGAAAGCAACAAAAAATCGTGGATAACCGGTGCTGCATCTGGTTCATTTCGCATCAGGCCCCCGCCGCATCGCCGGACGCTGTGAAGTTGCACCGCCGCCTGCCGAAAAATTCACGAAAGCACGTAGAGCGTCGCCTGCGCGCCATGGCCCTCAGCGGCGTCGCCACCGGCTCCGCTAATGCCGTGCCTGCGTGCAGAGGATGGAGAAAATTTCACCCATGCCACGACCGCCCGCTGTTTTGCCGCAGCGGTATCTCGCCGACGATCTTGCCGATCCTCCATCGCAG
>JAKCDN010000059.1 GCA_021841795.1 Acidobacteriota bacterium
GATACTGTGGCCCGGCGGCGTACCATCGGAATCAGATCCCATGCGAACCATCGCGCCATGGCGTCTCCGTACCCGCACGCTCGAGCTGGGCAGGCGCACGCTCATCTGCGGCGTGGTCAACATCACGCCCGATTCATTCTCCGACGGCGGTTCCTTCCTCAATGCGGACAAGGCCATCGACCATGCGCAGCGCCTCGTTGAAGATGGCGCCGACATCCTCGATCTGGGCGCTGAGAGCACCCGGCCCGGTACCCGTGCCGGCGCTGTCGATGCCCTCGTCTCCGCCCGGCAGGAGCAGGAGCGGCTGCTGCCTGTGCTCGATGGCATCCTCAAGCTTCTGCCTCACGCCGTGGTCTCAGTGGATACGTACAAGGCCGCCACGGCGCGCGCCGCGCTTCAGGCCGGCGCTGAGATTGTGAATGACGTGAGCGGCCTCATCTGGGATCCCGGAATCGCCCAGGTCTGCGCCGAGTTCGGCGCCGGCGTTGTGCTGTCGCATACCCGCGGCCGGCCCGAGGAGTGGCGTGCCCACGCCCAACTCGCCCCCGAACAGCTCGTCGCTGTGGTGCATGAAGGCCTGTCAGCGAGCCTCGCCGCCGCGCGCGCGGCCGGAATCCCGTCGGACTGCACCGTTCTCGATCCCGGCTACGGATTCGGCAAGCGCCTGGACGAGAATTATGCCCTTCTCAGCCGTCAGAGGGAGTTGCTGGCGCTGGGCCGGCCTCTCTTCGTCGGCCTCAGCCGCAAATCCTTCCTCGGCCACACCTTGGCGCCTCTCTGCGGCGGCGTGGATGCTCCTCCTGATCGGCGTGAGAACGCGAGCCTGGCCGCGATGACCGCGGCGATCCTCCATGGTGCTGCGATCGTGCGCGTGCATCAGGCGCGCGCGGCCGCTGAAGCGGCACGCGTCGCCGACGCCGTTCTTGCCGCCTCCGCGACGCAGTAGAATGACACCCAGAAACATTCCGCCTGTTTTGCCACTGGATTCTATGAAAACCCACTTCGCATTTGGAAAGAACGGCATTCAGGTCGAGGCCCCGGCAGGATTCGACTGCCGGCTCATCCAGAGCCGTGCGGCCACGGCGCTTGACGATGCTCAGGCCGCGCTTGAAGCAGCTCTCGACCGCCCCATTCACAGTGAGCCCATTGAGAAGCTGGCTGCGGGCAGACGCACTGCCGCCATCGCCGTCTGCGACATCACGCGCCCCGCGCCCAATCGCGTTACCTTGCCGCACGTGCTCCGGCGTCTCCACGCCGCCGGAATACCGAAAGACGGCATCACGATTCTCATTGCTACCGGGCTGCATCGCGCCGCAACCCCTGAAGAGCTCGACGTGATTCTCGGCCCCGATATCGCATCCGCCTATCGCGTCGTCAGTCATGATGCTCGCGATTTTGCCGCGCATCGTGCGGTGGGAACCACGCGCCGTGGCACGCCCGTGTATGTCGATGAGCGTTTCGCCGCCGCCGACCTGCATATTACCCTCGGCTTCATTGAGCCGCATCTCATGCTGGGCTTCAGCGGCGGGCGCAAGCTCATCGTCCCCGGCGTCGCCGCGCAGGAGACCATCAAGGTGATTCACTCGCCGCGCTTCATGCGCGAGCCGCTCTCCACGGAGGGATCCATTCAAGGCAATCCCCTCCACGAGGAACTGCTGGAGGCAGCAGCCCTGGCGCGGCACGACTTCATGCTCGATGTGACGCTCACGCGCGAGCGCGCGATCTCCGGCGTCTTTGCCGGTCATCCCGTCAAGGCGCACGCCGCCGGGGTGGAGTTTATGGTCGCCCACTCCCTGACGCCCCTCGATGGCCTTTTTGATGCCGCGATTACCTCCTCGGCCGGCTATCCGCTCGACCTCACGTTCTATCAATGTCTCAAGGGGCTCACCGCCGCGCAGCATTTCGTCAAGCCCGGCGGAAAAATTCTGCTCCTCGGCGAGTGCGCTGAAGGCATCGGCTCACCCGAGTACGCGCGCCTGCTCCGCTCCTATAGCGGTCACGCCGAGTTTCTCAAAGAGATTGAACACCAGCCCGTCGAGATTGATCAGTGGCAGCTTGAGAAGATGGCTCTTGCGGGATTGAAGAACGAACTGCTGTTTTACACGCCCGGCGCGCCGCGTCATGCCCTGGGCAGCCTCGGCGCCAATGCGTTCTCCGCCATTCAGGAGGCGGTTGCCGCGCTCACTCGCGGGCTGGCGCCCGGCGCGCGCATTGCTCTGGTGCCCGAGGGACCGTACACCTTCGCGCGCGCCATGCCGGCATATGCGTAAGGAACCGTCATCGGCTCAGGCGCTCAGCGTGTAGTCCCGCTCGCGGTGCGCCGGATACGCGCCCTGCGAGGCTGGCAAGCGCCTGCGCGAACTGCCGCGGGCCCGCAGACCCGCGGCGCAGTCCGTTCAAATGCTGATTCCTACTTTGTAGCGCGGCCATAGAGGACGCATCGCGGAGTGGTCCACAAACGGCTCGCCGTCGCACTCCACCACGATCGTAGTGGCGGGCTGGTCCGGCGCCGTCATCGGCAGCCCGGTCAGCCTGAAGCTGAACTCGTCCTGCGTGAACTCCACCTTCTCCCCGGTCTTCAGCAGATGGGCTGACAGCGCCTTGGGCTTCAGGCCGCCGATGGCCAACACCGCCTCCGGCCTGTAAAAGTCCAGCCACTCCGCCGCCGGCGTATGCCCCGGCCAGTCGTACACGTGTATGTACAGCGTGTTCCCCTTGCGCGTAAAGTTCTCCAGCGCGTACCCGTCGGCATGCATGCGTTCTGATGCGTAGATGGTAGCGCTGTTGGTCTCCATCCACTTGCCCACGGCCTCCAGAACCTCAACCGAAGGCTGTGGCACGGAACCATCCGGCTCGGGCCCGATGTTCAGCAGATAATTGCCCCCGCCCCGCGCGCAGGTGATCAGGTTATTCACAATCGTCTTTGCCGTCTTCCACTGATCGTCGGTACGGTTGAAGCCCCAGCTCTCGTTCAGCGTCATGCACGTCTCCCACGCGCGGCCGGCCTCCGAGGCTTGGATGTGCTGCTCCGGCGTGGCGAAATCGCCTTCCAGTCCGTTGCGGTTGTTCACAATGATCTCGGGCTGCAGTTCAAACACCATCTGGTTCATCCGCTCTGACTCCCATTGCTCGGGGCTGAGCGGCCAGTCCACGTCGTACCACAGGATGTCGATCTTGCCGTAGTTGGTCAGCAGCTCGCGGATCAGGCCGTGCGTGTAATCCACAAAGCGCCGCCGCGCCGCCTCGTCGGTCTTGCAGGTGGCGCCGTCGGGATGGTGCCAGTCCATCAGCGAGTAGTAGAAACCCACACGCAACCCTTCAGCCCGCGCCGCCTCTACGTATTCCCGCACCAGATCGCGCCCCGGTCCCTGCTGCATGGCGTTGTAGTCGGTCAGCTTCGTGTCCCAGTTGCAAAAACCTTCATGATGCTTGGTGGTCATCACCATGTACTTCTGCCCTGCGCGTTTGGCCAGCCGCGCCCAGTCGCGCGCCGCATTCGGCTTGGGATGAAAGTTCTTGGCCAGAATCTCGTACTGCGGAATGGGTACGCCCTGGTGCTCCTTCACCCACTCATGCTGCCCGATTACGCTGTACAGCCCCCAGTGGATGAACATGCCGAACTTTGCCTCGTGCCACCATGCCATGCGCGCGTCGCGCGTCGCCGCCTGCTTCTGGTCGGTGGCGGTAGCTCCGGCCGGTTTTGCGCCGGCCTGTGTGCCCGGTGCCGTCGGCATGGCCAACCCCTCGGCTCGTCCTGCGGCCAGTGCCGCCGCGCCCGCCGCGCCAAACTGTTTCAAAAACGACCGTCTCGTGCTTTCACTCCAATCCATTGCCATCTCCTTCTCTTTGTTCGCAGCTCTCGGTCGGCGTTCGGACCGATTTTTCGTTAGCGTTTACGAAATGTGCGCAAATTTCCTGCCGAGCCAATATAACAGACTCGTGCAACGCCCGGATTCTCTGTCATATCCGCCTGCCGGCTTCCTATACACTGCTTCCATGACCGTCCGCATGAAGGACATCGCAGCCGATCTGGGCGTTTCGGTGGTTACAGTTTCGCGGGCGCTTCGCAATCGCCCCGACATCGCCGAGGCGACGAAAGCCAGAATTCTCGAACGCGTGAAGCGGCTCAACTATCGTCCCAACCTCACCGCGCGCAGCCTCGTCACCGGCCGCAGTTCGCTCATCGGCCTGGTCGTGCCGGACCTGATTCATCCTTTCTTCGGCGAGATCGCCAAAGGGCTCTCCGCCCGGCTGCGCGACAAGGAGTATTACCTGATCGTCTCTTCTTCCGAGAGCGATCCTCAGCTCGAGCAGGACGAGGTCGAGCACATGCTGGCCCATCACCTCGATTGCTTTGTGGTGGCCAGCAGCCGCAAGGATACGGATAGCCTGCGCCGCATCGACGAAGCCGGTGTGCCGCTCGTCCTCGTCGATCGCCGCTTCCCGGGATTCGCCTCCCACTTTGTCGGCGTCGACGATGTCAAGGTGGGCGAGCTGGCCACTGAGCATCTGATTGCCCAGGGCTGCCGGCGCATCGCGCATATCCGTGGCCCGCAGACCAGCATCGGCAACGCCCGCGCCGAGGGCTACTCCAATGCTCTCGCCCGGCACGGCATCAAGCTTCCTGACAGCTACGTCGTCGCCTGCGGCGAGGCCTCCGATTCCGACGGCGAAACCCGCGGCCGCCGCGCCATGGAAGAGATTCTCGCGCTCAAGCCCTGCCCTGACGGCCTCTTCTGCTTCAACGACACCATTGCCGTCGGTGCCATGGATCGGGCCTTCGAGGCCGGCCTGCGCATTCCCAAAGATATAGCCGTTGTCGGTTGCGGTAACTTCCACTACAGCAGCAAGCTGAAAGTCCCGCTTACCAGCATCGATCAGAAATCGCGCGAAATCGGCGAGCGCATCGCCAAATTGATCGTGTCGCTGCTCGAAAAGCCGCATTCGGCGCGATCGAGAAGCATCGTCCTGGAGCCGGAGTTAATTGCCCGCGAATCCTCGCGGCTGCGGTAGCTGGCAGTCAAGCCTCGCCGTGCGTGCCGCGCAGCCGCCCCACAGGAATACTGCGACCATGGATCGGCTTCTCATCCTGATCGCCGGGCTCACCGCGCGTCATTATGCCACCGGCCCCCTCTGGATCGAGCTCCAACTATTGATCGTTGGCCAGAAAAATAGCCGCACCGCTGAGCAGTAGCAAACTCGCGGCTGCTGCTGCGAGCACCATCCAGCTCCAGCCGGAGGTGTCGGCCGCGCCGGAGCTCCAGCCCCTCCAGTGTGCTGCGGCGGCTTGAGGAAGTTGCGCCAACCAGTCGCGCCAGAACGCCCATGTAGCCCATGCAGCGCCTTCGCGCGCTTCCAGGCCGGCAAATCCCAGCGCGGCAACCAGCATCACGGCGAAGGCAAAGATCTGCGCGCCAAAAATCGGCCGCCCGATCCGCTCCATCGCGGCATCATGTCGCCGCAGCTCCGCGCGCCACAGCAGCAGCGCGGGCGACACCGGCCGCGCTGCCGCCGTGGATTCCGCTCTCGCCTGCCTGAAGGCCTGCGCAACCAGCACCAGATCCCCGCACGCCCGGCAGGCGCTCACATGCGCCCGCAGCTCCGGCGTGCAGGCCGCGGGCCAGCACCCGCGCGTTATCAGCTCGCGAACCTCTTTTTCGTTGGCGCAGGAAGTGAGTTTCACCATCTCCTCCCTTCAGCCTCTTTCGCGTCCCCGGCACGCAACAGGGTCGCAATCTTGCGCCGCGCGCGGAAAAGCAACAGCCGGATGCTGGCTGTTCCAAGACCCATGATTTGCGCAATTTCGCGATGCGAATAGCCCTCGGCGTGGGCCAGCCACAGCAGTTGGCGTTCGCGCGGCTTCATCTGCCGCAGCGCCGGCTCCAGCAGGATCTGATTCTCGCTTTGCCTGGCGTTGCTGCCGGATGCGAAAAACTCCTCCGGGATCTCCTCGATGCACGCGGTGCGCGGACGCCGCCAGTGGTCGCGCAGCAGGTTCGTCGCGATGCGGAAGAGATAAAGACGCGCCGCCGCCTCGCCATCCGCCGTCAGCGAGGGGGCTCGCTCTGCGCAGAGGAATCGCACGTAGCTCTCCTGCATCAGGTCGTCCGCCAGCGCCGCGTCGGATGAGGCGCGCGTCAGATACGCCCACAGCGACTTCGCGGAGCGCGCGTAGAATGCGGCGAAGGCCTCCTTCTCCATCGACGTATCAGCGGCGCTGGCGGCGTCCAGGGGATGGCCGGCGCCGGGCCATGTTTCCGGTAATGTCAATTCCCACGGCATTCGCGTTTGCTTCTCCGGCGGGGCCACGGCCGGCCCTCACTGCCTGTCCTGTGAACCGTAGGCGGTTCCGGTCCCGGTTGGCGCTTCATTCTTGTCGGGCATCAGGCCCAGCCGGTGCGCCAGCGCCCACGTGACTGCTGCCGAAAGAATAAACCCGATCCCCGGCATCAGCACCAGCGTTCCCACCACCTTCATCGGCGTCTCCATGCCCGGACCGGCGTGGCGCAGGAAGAGAAATCCCATGCCCAGCAGCGTCATCACAACGCCGGCCTGCAGCGGCGTCAGCACACGGGCCACGGTGTTCGGCATGCGCTGGCCCTCATTCAGTGTCAGCGCCATCGGCGACGCCATCAGGAACCGCTGGCCTGCCTCCGTTCCCAGATACGCCGTCAGCTCCTGGCTCGTTCCGAATTTATCGATGAGCCGGCCGTGGACTTCGCTTTGCTGTTTCAGCAGCCGGTTCCAGCGGCGACTTTGGACGAAAACGTAGATGATCCAGATAGTGGCCGTAAAAAAGCCCAGGATCGACAGAATCGGAATCAATAAGGCCACAATCTTGGTCGCAACAGGTTCAGATTCCTTGGCAGGCGCCAGGTCGGGCCACACCGCTCGCTCCAGCGCCTGATCGCGATGGCCGCGGTTGCTCTCCAGTCGGCTGAAGAGGTAAAACTCCGGGTTCTTGGCCACATCCGGATGGCTCTCGATGAACTGCGCCAGCTCGGGATTGTTCCGCTCCACATACTGCTGGTCGGCGAGCAGCGACGGATCGCGCGCCACCACGCTGGTAAGGACCGGGCTGAGCCGCAGCAGCTTCAAGAGCTGTTCCTGTGTCGCCGCCACATCCTGCTCGCTTGGCGCTTGCGCGGGTGCGCTCTGGGCTGTGTGGCGCGCCGGAGCCATGCCTGCTCTTGATGGGTTTTCGCTCTGCGCTCCGGCTGGCGGCACGCCGGCCAGGGCCAGGGCAACCACTGCGCTCAAAACCCAGGATTCCATACAATTGCGGATTTTCATCTCGATCTCCTCATCCCATCCGGTGCGCCCCGGAGCGTGTGTCTCGACGCATCTGCATAATGAACGTATGGACTGGCCGCGTGGTTAACACGTCCCTTCACCCAAAAAACACCGGCAGCCAACGGGGTTTAAAATTGAGATGGTCGCGGTGAACGGTGCCGTGCCAGAATCCATGCCCGCGCGCAGCGGCCCTCGTTGGCCTTCTGCGGCGGGCTATCGTGTGAAATCAGGGAAGGTAATGCGAGCAAAAACGGCTGTGGTACTGGGTGCCCAATGGGGCGATGAAGGCAAAGGAAAGATCGTTGACGTGCTGAGCGAGCGGTTCAACGCCGTGGCGCGCTATGCCGGTGGCCACAACGCGGGCCACACCGTCATCATTGGCGAGCACAAGTTTGTCCTGCAGCTGATTCCCTGCGGCGTCCTCCGCCCCGGCTGCAAGGGCGTAATCGGCAATGGCGTCGTGCTCGACCCCATCTACTTCCTTGACGAAGTCGATCGTATCCGCAAAACCGGCCTCGACATCGACGGGCGCCTGTTCGTTTCCAACCGGGCCCAGGTCATCTTGCCCTACCACCGCATGATCGAGCTGGCCAGCGAAACCGCCCCCGGCCGGCAGAAAATCGGTACCACCAGCAAGGGCATTGGTCCTGCCTACGAAGACAAGATGGCGCGCAGCGGCCTGCGTATCGTGGACCTGCTCAATGCCTCGCTTCTCAAAACGCACATTGAGGCGGCCTGCGAAGAAAAGAACGCGATTGCCCGCGCCCTGTTCGGGACCGATCCACTCGATCCCTCCAAAATGTATGAGGAGTATGCCGCCGCCGCAGAGCGCATTCTGCCCTTGGTGGCCGATACCGGACGCCTGCTGCATGACATTCTCGCCCAGGGCGGCAGTGTAATGTTCGAAGGTGCCCAGGGCACCATGCTCGACATCGATCACGGCACCTATCCGTACGTGACCTCCTCCTCTGCCACCGCGGGCGGTGCGGCCACAGGAACCGGCGTGGGGCCTGCCAACATCGGCACCGTCATTTCGGTCACCAAGGCTTACGTGACCCGCGTCGGCGGCGGACCTTTCCCCACCGAAATTCACGATGCCGCCGGCGATCATCTCCGCGCCCGCGGCCATGAGTATGGTGCCGTAACCGGCCGTCCCCGCCGCTGCGGCTGGCTCGATATGCCGTTGCTGCGCTACTCCAATCAGGTCAACAGCGCCCAGTGGCTGGTGGTCACCAAGCTCGATGTCCTCGATGAGATCGCCGAGATTCCCATCTGCACTGCCTATGAGATCGACGGTAAAATCAGCGATGAAATTCCCGCCGACGTGCGCGGGCTCGAATCAATCAAGCCCATCTATACCACGCTCAAAGGCTGGCGTCAGTCCACTGAGGGCATTACCGAGTACGAAAAACTGCCCCAGGCGGCGCGCGACTATCTCGCCTTCCAGGAACGCGAGAGCGGCGCCAAAATCGGCATGATCTCCACCGGCCCCGATCGCGACCAGACCATCGTTCTGCCCGAGTTCGCTGCCGCGCTCAAAACCATCTGCGCGTAGCCTTCAGAATGGCTGTAACCCGAAGCCGATGCCCTCTGCCGCCGGAATTGCCCGGAAGCCATGCGGCAGGGGTGCGCCTTCATCCGGCCCGCGTAAAAAACACGTGATGCCCTGGATGCGAAACACAGAGGGGTCTTTGCTTCCCGGACCCCCATCTTTCTCCACCCCGTGGAGAGCCTGAAAAAACTGAGAATTGACGTTCCCGCAACGGCGGAGGTACAATTCGCGTCGTGTTAGAAATCGTTAACTGAAACGGTGTACTGATTAACCGTGACGATCCACTGGTCTGCAGTTTCGGCTGCCGCAAGTTGGCTCCTGTAAGCAAGTAAGTAGGAAGAACCCAGCCATGGTCACTGTGGCCAGAACCGGTTTTTCGTGCCCTAGCCGAGGAGGTAACTTCGATGCAGTATTGCACCGCGGACGAGAGATTGAGGTATTGGCAGCTATCGGTTGTTGTTCTAATCGCGATTGCGTTCTGGCTCGTTCCCAGAGGCGCACACGCTCAAGCGTATGGTCAGATCAGCGGAACCGTCACAGACCCCAGTGGCGCAGTGATTCCACACGCAACTGTTCTAGCGACCGCAAGCCTGACAGGGCAACAAACCAGGACGACCGCCAATGGAGACGGTGAGTATACTTTTCCGTCCCTGATGCCAACCGAATACACGATCATAGCCTCGGCGCAGGGCTTCCAGGCTTCCAGGCAATCTGGAATTGTTCTGCAGGCCAATCAGGCTGTGACCGCCAACATCAAGCTTCAACTTGGTTCCACCACGCAGACAGTCAATGTTTCCGGAGCCCCGCCGCAAATCAATACCACGAATGGAACGCTTTCGCAGGTCATTGACAATCAGCAGATTCTCGATTTCCCCCTCAACGGAAGAAATGCCGCTTCGCTGACCCTGCTGACTCCTGGCGTGGCGAATGCAACGAATGAGGGCTTCGGCATCAACGAAGGAGACAGCAAAACATTTCCGTCGGCCGTAGTTACCAGCTCGGACGGCACGCTGCCCAATCAGGAGAACTATCTTCTGGACGGCGGCAACAATGTGGATGAAACAACCAACGCCAACGATCCATTCCCGTTCCCCGATGCGTTGCAGGAGTTCAGCGTGCAGACAACGGACTACAGCGCTGAGTTCGGCCAAAGCGCCGGAGCGGTTGTCAACATCGTCACCAAGGCGGGCACAAGCCAATTTCATGGCGACGGGTTTGAGTTTGTGCGTAATACCGCTTTCGACGCCAGGTCGTATTTTTCGCCTACGGCGACAGTGCAGGATCTCAACCAATTTGGCGGCGTGGTCGGCGGGCCGGTCATCATCCCGCATCTCTCCCGCGGCAAGAGTACGCAGTTCTTTTTTGGCTATCAGCGTACTATCGACCATTTCGCCTCCAGTGAGGGATCGGCAACCGTGCCCACGGCCACCGAGGAAGGCCTCGTCGGTCAGCCCTATGCCGACTTCGGCAATCTATGCGACAGCGCCCTCGGCAATTCCTTCAACGGCAACGGCGCCTGCGTAAATTCCGCGGGAGTCCCGGTTGCCTCCGAGCAGGTTACCAACCCCTTCACGAATCAGGCCTACGCCTACAATCGGATTCCATCGAGCGCCTTTGATCCGGCAGCGGTGGCCTTCGAAAAGTCGTTTCCAACCTTTTCCGGGACTGAGGCTCCGGGACAGATCGGCGGCATCGTCCACTATTTCCTGCCGACCGTCCAGGATTACAACGAATTCGTAGGCCGGGTGGATCACCAGTTTAGTGCCCACGATTCCATGTTTGCCCGGTATTACTACAACTATTTCAACGCGCCGAGCGTCTACAATCCGGCAAATCTGCTCGAATACCTGCCATTCGCCAATGACCGCTACCAGAATGCCGCGATCAACGAAACGCATATCTTTTCCCCGTCGATTGTTAACAACCTCGTGCTCAACTATCAGCGCGAATATTCCGGACGTGGCAACCCCGCGGGAAGCCCTTCGATCACTGCCTTCGGCGTGCAGAACGTCCATCAGTATGCATCCGCTGGACCGTATCTGAATGTGAACATCACCGGCGGCTATTTCAGCGTGCAGTCCACCGCTGCGGCCATCTTCGGCCGCAATGACTACAACCTCAATGACGTGCTGAACTGGGTGAAGGGAAAGCACAGTTTTGCATTCGGCGGCCATGTGGAACTGAGCAAGTTTGACGCCACCAACGTGAACGCAGGCGACGGCAACTTCAGTTTTGCGCCGGCTGAGAACAGAATCGGTTCGACAACCTACAGCTACCCGAATGCGTTGGCCAACTTTCAGATGGGTTTTCTCTCGTCCTTTACTCAGGGCAACTATCAACTCGTCAACGACAGAGGTAATTTCCCGGGCATCTTCGCTCAGGATACCTGGAGGATTACCCCCCGGCTGACTCTTGACTACGGCGTGCGCTGGGAGATGTTCGAACCATGGGCCGATCAGCGCAACAAGCAGACCTTCTTCAACCCTGCTCATTACATCGCGGATCAGGGCACTTCGCAATACGAGCTTTCAACCTCTGCCGGAACGCCCGGCCTGCCCGCTGGCATGGTGCTTTCCGGCGATCCGGGATATCCGCGCTATGGGCTGAACAGCCGATACGCGCATTTCATGCCGCGCCTGGGCTTTGCCTACGACGTCTTTGGCGATGGCAAGACAGCGATACGCGGCGGCTTTGGCGAGTTCTACCAGGACCGCATGCAA
>JAKCDN010000060.1 GCA_021841795.1 Acidobacteriota bacterium
CGTTTGACCCTGCCGGTGGCTCTCACTAGACTTTGAGGCAGGGCAAATTTGATGACCTCGCGTTCGGCACATTCGCTGTTTTTTTCTTCCCTTGCGGTTCTGGCTCTGCTGGCCGGTCCCGGAGCCAGCTCCGCACGCGGCCAGGGTAACTCTTCGAGTTCTTCCAGCCAAAGCTCCTCCGCGGGTCAGATGTACACCCAGGAAAAGGCGCCGTCGCTGATCGATCCCGCCGGGCCAACCATTTCGCTCATCAGCTCCGAGCCGGTATTCGTGATGGCTGCCGCGCTGAACGCCTGTGGATATAACGAGGGGCTGGATCAGAGTTCGCCGGTCCGCAAACGCATCCGCGACGAGATGGACCAGGTGTTCGCAAAGAGCGAGGACGCGCGGACCAAGCGCGATGCGCTCTGCCTTTATATTGCGCAGCACCGCATGACGGGCACGGAGCAGGACATCGCGCAATACATCTCGCTGGCGCTCTACGTGACGCCGCCTCCAGAGATGGAAGTGACCGCAGATCTGACCGAGATGCCGCCTGACTCAACGCAGGTCGTCGAGATCATGCCCATCCTGCGTCAGTTTGCCGCCGCGGTCGATCTGCATGGGATCTGGCTCACCGTGCATCATGACTACGACGAAGAGGCAACCAAGCTGCACGACGCCCTCTCTCAGATGATCGTGAACACCAATATCTACCTGAAGATGCCGGCGGCAACCTACAGCGGCCGGCGCTTTATCGTGGTCATCGAGCCGCAGCTGTCGCCGTCCACGGTCAATGCCCGCATCTACGGCACCGATTACATCGTGGTCGTATCGCCGGTCAACGGCAAGATTCCCTTGACCGACGTGCAGCATACCTATCTGCACTACGTCATCGATCCGCTGCTCTACTCGCGGACAAACGCGCTGCAACGCGAGGAGCCGATCCTGAAGGAAATTCGCGAAGCCCCGCTCGATTTCCGCTTCCGCTCCGATCCCACGACGCTCACGGTCGAGTGCCTGATCAAGGCGATCGAAGCCCGGATCATGGATACTGGCGTTCCCGAGTACAAGATCCCGGCTGGCATCGACCGCTCGCAACTGCCCCGCTACGAACATGAACGCGAACTCTATCAGCAGAGGGTGGAGGCGGTGCGCTGGGCCGCCGTGCAGCACGATATGCGCCAGGGTTTTGTGCTGACTCAGTATTTTTACGACCAGATGATCCAGTTCGAGAAGCAGCCCGCCAGCCTGCAGGACACCATGGGCGAGATGGTGTACAGCATGGACGTCGACCAGCAGGTGCACCGCGCGCGGCAAACGGACTTCGATCAACAGGCCGACGAGGATGTTCTACAGCGCAGCAAGCCTCGGCAACTCACAGGGCTGGATTTGGCCGAGGCTCAGCTTTCGAACGGCAATGTAGCCGGAGCCACCGCGATTGCCCAGAAGGTTCTGGCCAAGGATGCGGACTCTGTCGCCGCAGCCGATACCTCGCGAGCGCACTTTATTCTGGCACGCGCTGACCTGATGAGCGTGCACCCGGGCGAGTCGGAGGATGCAGCGGAAAAAACTATCGGCCTGGCGGTTTCGCAGTTCCAGAAAACCCTTGCTACCAGCAAGGACCAGCGGCTGCTGGCCTGGTCGCACATCTACCTGGGACGCATCCTGGACCTGGAGTGCAAGCGCGACCAGGCGCTGGCAGAGTACAAGGCGGCGATGGCAGCCCGTGACGGCCAGCTCGACACGCGCATTGCCGCACAGCGCGGACTCAAGGCTGCCTACGGCGTAAAAGGACATGAGTGCGACGAGGACGCAGACGATCAGCCGGCCGATAGCAGCGGCCCGGGCACAGCTGCTACGCCGACAAATACCCTGAAGCCGCAGTAGCCCTTTTGCCGATGCAGGATCCGCCGGAACGATCCCCCCGGCGGCCGCAAACAGGACGCAGCAAGGGCAGGCCGGAGGATCGGAGATCTGCCGGGCCGGAATGCACTGGGAAAGGCGAACTGTGAACGAGCCACAAGCAGAATCGGGCATCAGCGAGCTTGAAAGCGCGCTCGGGCATGGCTTTGCTTGCCCGGGGCTTCTGCGCTGTGCGCTCACGCATCGCTCGCTCGTTCACGAACTGGCGCAAACCGATGGCGGCACGCAGGTTGCGCCCACTGAAGACAACGAGCGGCTGGAGTTTCTGGGGGACGCCGTGCTGGGCCTCGTGGTCGCGGAAGCACTCTACGCGGCGCATCCGGAGTGGCACGAAGGTGCGCTTACGAGGGTACGTTCCGGCCTGGTCAGCCGCGAACGCATGGCCCGGGTGGCAGAGGCGATCGGGTTGGGAAGACATCTCCGGCTGAGCCGCGGCGAGGAGCGCAGCGGCCTGCGGCACAAAAGCACCGTGCTCTCCAACAGCATGGAAGCCGTGATGGGCGCGCTCTATCTGGATGGCGGACTGGATGCCGTACGGGCCTTTGCAAACCGCCGTGTTCTGGGCGAAACCGTCGACCAGCTTGCGCTTCAGCTGCGCTCCGGGGCCGCGATGGGCAACTACAAGTCGGCGCTGCAGGAACGCCTGCAGGCATCGCGCGCCGGATCGCCGGTCTATCGCCTCAAAAGCGAGAGCGGCCCGGACCACCACAAGCGCTTCATGGTGGAGGTGCGCATCAAAAGCAATGATCCGGTTCACGGACAGCCGCTGGCCCGCGGCACAGGACGCACCAAGAAACTGGCTGAGCAGGACGCGGCACGGCGCGCGCTGGAGGCATTGGTGAGAACCGAAGCCGGCAATGGCGGCCAGGTGGAATCCGCGCCCGGCGCTGAACCAGACGCAATGACCGGGGAGACGCAGACTCCATGAGCGCACCTGCACCCGCGCCACCACGGTTTCGGCCACCCGGACCCGTTGCCGAGTGGCGCTCCCATCTGCCCACCTTGCCCCAGACCCTGGCATCTCTGATGCAGACGGTGGTGGTGGCCCTGTTTGTGCTGACGTTCGTGGTGCAGCCGCTGCTGATCCCTTCTGAGAGCATGGAACACACGCTGCTGGTGGGAGATTTCCTGCTATTCAACAAACAGATCTTCGCCACACCGGGGCCGATCGGGCGCTGGATCTTGCCCTACCGCGACCCGAAACGAGACGACATCGTCATCTTCCGGCATCCCTACCCACCCATGCTGATCAAGCGCGTCATTGGCGTGCCTGGCGACCGGTTGCGCATCGCGGGCGGCCGGGTTTCGATCAATGGCGTCGCCTTGAACGAGCCCTATGCGGCCTTCGAACCTGCGGCCCCGAACGCCGACCGCGACAACTTTCCCGGCAGCGCCTATCCAGGCCCGCAAGTCGATCCTGAGTGGTGGCGACAGATGCAGGACCTCACCCAGGACGGCGAACTGATCGTTCCCAGCGGCAAATACTTCGTCCTCGGCGACAACCGCAACCACAGCCTGGACTCGCGGTACTGGGGCTTCGTGCCTCGTGCCGCCGTGGTGGGCCGTCCGCTGGTGATTTATTTTTCTCTCCTTCGCACCTCTCCGACTGATCCGGAACCAGTCGCACAGACCACGGTACGACCAGCCGCGGATGATAGACTCGGACACGAACGGGAAATTGCCGAGGAGATCGAGGGTTTTGCACGCTGGGGTCGGATTTTTCGCGTCGTGCATTGATCCCGAATCCGGAGGCGACTGAAGATCGCCCAAATCCTCTGCAACGAGCGAATAGATGACGAAGAAGAAGACGCAGGCTGCAAAGGAAGTTACCGAACCGGCCCTGGAAACGGGCTCCGGCCCGCAAAGAACCGATGAAACTCCGTTTGAGGCATTGGCGAGCATCAGTTCGGTGCTCGTGATAGGGCTTTATATTCTTACCTTTCTTGCGCAGAACTTCGTCATTCCTTCCGGATCAATGGAAAAGACCCTCCTGATCGGCGATCATCTTGTGGTCGATCGCATCACCTTGGCCCCGCAGGCGAAATGGATGCCTATCGAGCGGTATCGCGAACCGCGACGAGGCGACATTGTGGTCTTTTACAAGCCCGTGGCAGAGCCTCAGCCCGACGCCGATGGCAACCCCCAGTATCTGATCCTGGTAAAACGTCTGATTGGCGTGCCCGGCGATCATATCCATCTGCACGACGGCATTGTGTACATTAACGGCGTCGCACAACCACAGCCGAAAGATGGCTCCAGCGATCCGGGAGCGGAGATCGATCAGGTCTTCCTCGACGAGTTCCCGGCGATTCCACCCGCACAGGCTCCCAGCGGCGCAGAAACCGGAAGCTGGGCTGTCGATGAGCCTCACCATGTGGTCGATGGCGACCTGGCGGTTCCGGCCGGCATGTACTTCATGATGGGCGACAACCGTCATAACAGCCTCGACTCGCGCTACTGGGGCTTTGTGCCGCGGCAAAATATCGTGGGACGTCCACTGTTCAACTACTGGTCTTTCAAGTCCGCTGAAGGTGACTACGAACAAACCGGGCTGGGCGCGCGGATATCCTGGATGACCCACGTGGTCACACACTTCCTGACCGATACACGTTGGAGCAGAACCCTGCATGTAACCCGATAGCGGCACTCTCGCAGGCCAACCGGGATTCCGCAATCGGCTCCCATAAACCGGTAGCCGCCTGCGTCCCTTTTCTGAGTTCTGCCATCTCATTAGAATAGAGATGTACGCACGCGGCTCCGACCTCTGTTCACCCTCTGCTGCGCTCCGGAGCTACTAGCTCGCTGCAAACGAGGAAAGGCAAATTCCATGATCTCGACTCCCGTCATCACGGCCGTGGTTTCACTTGGAGGCCTTGCCGGTGTGCTCATGTGGCGCGTGCGCGAGGGCCGCTCCGCGGTGACGCTCAAAAAGATCGTGATGCCCCCCCTTGGCATGGCCACCGGCTTTTGTATGTTTTTCTATCCGCCCACGCGCGTGCCGTTCCTCTGGGGACTCGGGGCGTTTCTTATTGGTGCCGTACTTTTCGCGTACCCGCTGCTGCTGACATCGGACCTGCACTGGCATGGAGGCGAGATTCGTATGAAGCGCTCCAGTGCGTTCTTTGCTGTCATCATTCTGCTGGCGCTGGTGCGCTGGGCCGCGCGCGGCTACTTTGACAGCTTCCTCTCGATCGAGCAGACCGGCGCCTTGTTCTATCTGCTGGCCTTCGGCATGATTTTGCGCTGGCGCATCAAGCTTCTGCGGGCCTATCGCGCGTTGACGGCAGGCCCTGCCATGTCTTCTCCGGAACAGGCCCCGGCGGAATAGCCGTCTGCATTCTACGCTCCATTCTCCTGCCGCTCACGCCCGTTCCCGCATCCTCTCTTCCTCGTTGCCATAGGTCGAAATTCCGAAGCACAATGCAAACCGCTTCGCCTCGCGATCGCGTCTCGAACCGCAGCTATGCCGTTATGAGACAATCAGGCAGCGTTAGCCATCCCCGGGCTGCAGCTTCCCTAAGAGGTCCAACATAGTGCCCCATACCACGGCGGTTCACTCCCTTACTTTCCGTGTAGATCGCAAAGACACCGTTACGCTCGTGTATTGCCGCGGGCGGCTCGTCGCCGGGCTCTGCGGCGAGTTCTACGAGAAAATCGCCGCACTCATTCCAGACTCCCGGCGCATCGTCCTCGATCTCACCGATCTGGCCTCGATTGACAGCATGGGCCTGGGCACGCTGGCACGCCTTTATGTCTCGGCCAAAGCCAAGGGTTCCTGCATCGAGTTAATCAACCTTGGCAAGCAGGTGCGCGAGATCCTGGGCATCACCAACATGCTGTCGCTCTTTGGCGATATGTGCGAGAAAGGCGTGTCGATGAAGTTCTGACGTGCACGCATGTGACCGCACACCGCATCTCCACTGCCCAATTCCCTTAGAATATCTTCATGTTTACCGGCATCATTGAACAAACCGGCACCCTCGCCAGCCTTACGGAACGCGGCGGGGTACGCAGGATCACCGTTGAAGCGCCGGGCATTGCAGCGCGTCTGCGCGAAGGCGACTCGCTGGGGGTTTCCGGCGTATGCCTGACGGCTCTCGACGTGGACCCAACGTACTTCCACGCCGACCTGGCAAAAGAGACGTTCGACCGCACCTCCCTGGGCTTGCTTGCACCCGGCGCGTGCGTAAATCTGGAACTGCCTACCGCAGCCGGTAGCCCATTGGGCGGGCACGTGGTGCAGGGGCATGTGGACGGCACCGGCATTCTGACCATGCTCGATCCCGTCGTCCCTCAGGACAGCCCGAACTTCGACCGCCAGACCACTGACTGGACGCTCAAGGTGCGCGTGCCGCAGCACGTACGCCAGTGGATGGTGCAGAAAGGTTCGGTTGCGATCGAGGGAATCAGCCTGACCATCGCGGGGTTCGACGGCGAAGAGATCGCGATCGCGATTCTGCCGCTGACCTACTGGCGGACAAACCTGCACACGCTACCGCTGGGTGCGCCTGTAAACATCGAGGCCGATGTGCTGGTCAAGTTGGCCGCAATGCAGATAGAGACGACCAGCAAACCAGAGTTCGAGATCACCGCCGGATGGCTCGCCGCCAACGGTTACTGATAAACAGACTGCAAGAATCAGGATTCAGTGGCCAGCAACCGTAGCAGCAGTGCGAGCGTACTGCATGCTGCCCTGTGCTCGGACCGGGTTCATTGGGTTTCGCGACAGGTTATTGTCCCGCTGGCAGGCTCGGTGGCGTCATCAGGTACTCGTCGCCCACGCGCGAAAGGATCAGTGCTCGCCGGTCGCTGAGCAGCTTCAACTGCTTCGTCACCCGGATGAACTCCTGTTTTTCCTCCGCCGTGAGCCCTGCCCCGGACGGCCCGGCCTTCTGATTCAGCACGTCCAGCCGCGCTTCGAGAGGCGGAATCGCGCGGTCGATCAGTACCGGCTCGATCACCGGCTGTTTGGCGATTCCCGCCGCAATCTCATTGCGGTTGTTTTCCTCCCATACCGGCAGCATGCCTACGTGGCCAAGCTCAACGCGTACCCCGGCCGGGCCGTAGTCGCGCTTGACCGCCGAGAACAGGCCAATCATCTCATCGCGCGGGTCGCCGTTCGAATCCGGATTGAGCCCGTCGACATAGCTGCGTGACTGGTTCGAAAGGAAGTTGCCCAGGGAGTAGAAGATCACGGTCTCACGCCCGTCCTGGGTTTTGTAAGTCTCAATCGGCTGCAAGACATGCGGATGCGCGCCCACAATTACGGTCGCTCCGGCTTCGAGCATCTTGTGCGCAAACTCCACGTCTTCAGGACGCGGGACCGTGGCGTACTCCACACCCCAGTGCACGCTGATCACCAGCAGGTCGCATTGCGCGCGTGCAGCTTGAATAGCCTTCAGTACCGTCTCCTCGTCGGCTCCGGGCGCGCCGTTCGCCTCACCGGGATATGGGAAAAAGTTCACATGCGGCTGGTCGTCCTGATCGGGGTTGCGGTTGCCGTTCAGCCAACGCGTCAGGCCCAGCCAGCCCACCCTGATACCATGAGACTCCGTGATCACTGGCTGCCATGCGGTAGCGGTATTGTCTGAGGTACCGGCAAACTCCAGCCCAATCGCCTTCAAGTGCTCACGGCTCTCGGCAAATCCGGCCCACCCCTGGTCCATCACGTGGTTGTTGGCAAAGGAGACGATCTTGATGCCGCTGGCTTTCAGCGCCTCAGGCAATTCCACCGGCGCATTGAAGAGAAAGGGCTTGGTTCCGCGCGAATTGCTCGGGGCAACGGGCGTTTCAAGGTTGACGAACCCGAAGTCAGCACCCTCAAAAACATCGGCAACGTGGATAAAGAGCGCCGCCCATCCGGGTTCACCGTCGCCTGCGGCTTTGGCCGCGGCGCGCACCGCCTCATGGGGAATCACATCGCCGGCCACGGCAAAACTCACCCGCGTCACGTCGTGCGGATAGGGTATCGGAATCTCTGCCTGACGCCGCCCCTGCAGCATCGGAATCAACGCTACACCTATCGCCGCAAGCGATACCAGCCCCGCTGCCCACCGCCAGCGCACGTGAGCCTGCACTCCCGCGCTGGAGCCCCAGAACCCCAGCATCGGCTGAACCGCGAATTTGCCTATTCGCCGGCGAGATCTACGGCTCTCGCCGCCAGCGGCTCTCACCCGACGAATTCCCAAAACCTCGTCCATGCAGATCCGACTCCTGTCCGGTCGCTCCGAAAGGGCGTGGAATCAGCATACAGGCCCCGTGCCGGATGACGGTCCAAGTGCTATAGAGCCAGCTTGCGTCGGCCATTCACCGTGCAATCATCGCCTCCTCTGCCTCTCGGATAAGACTTCTGCCTGCGCGAACATGCGCCTGCTTGCCTGCAAAAAGCACTCAATCCGGTCGTCGTCTTTGACAAATAGGTGCAATCAGGCCTGCCCCCAACAAATCGAGTGTATTTGTCTTGGGTCCTGCCGGCTGCACTTTAAATGTCCCCCTTACCCTCCACGAACGCCTGCCCTCCCCGCCGCGTCTATCTCATAGAGAATGGGTCTGCCCTAAAGCAGTACCCCTGAGACTGTTACCCTTGATAAGGAGCACTCTCCGAGAGCTTCCGGGGCGCCTGAAGCGCCTGACCGGCGAATACCACCATGGCAGAGTTCGTCATCAAGCTGGCCGATGAGCGTGGCCGCGTACAGGAGCAGGTGCAGACCGCGGCAACAGCCGAGGAGCTGCGCACGCGCTTTCTGCATGCGGGCTATCACGTTTTTTCCGTGCGTGCGCGAGGCTCCGTCGGCCGCAGCCGACGCAAGGTCAAGCTGGAGCCGTTCCTCATCTTCAACCAACAGTTCCTCACCCTCATCCGCGCCGGCCTGCCGATTCTTGGCTCGCTGGAGATGCTGGGCAAGATCCAGAAAAATGCCGGCTTTGCCGGCCTGCTCGAAGATGTGGCCGCGCGTGTAAAAACCGGCGAGGCGCTTTCGGCGGCGTTTGAATCTCAAAGCGGATTTCCCCTGATGTACACCACCACGCTGCTGGCAGGTGAGCGCTCCGGCAACCTGCCCGAGGTGCTGGACCGCTATGTGAACTTCCAGAAGGTCGCGCTCGCGCTGCGCAAAAAGCTGGTGGGCTCGCTGATCTATCCCGGCGTGCTGCTCACGCTGGTCTGCGCCCTGCTCATCTTCATGTTCACGGTGGTGGTGCCGCAGTTCGCACAGCTCTACGATCAGCTCGGAAACAAGCTGCCGACCCTCACCCTGGCCCTGCTGAGCTTCGGCAAATGGACCCAGCACAACCTCCTCTGGATGGCAATCGTCGCATTGGCCTCCGGCGCGGGTCTCTACCGCTTCGCAATCACCGAGCGCGGCAAGGATCTCGCGGACACCGTACGCGTGCGCATGCCGGTTCTGGGCAGGATCTGGCTCAAGTATCAGGTTGCACTCTTCGCCCGCACGCTTTCCACTCTGCTTACCGGCGGGCTGCCGCTGATGCCCTCGCTCGAGACCGCTTCGCGCTCCATCTCCTCGCGGCGCGTCTCGCGCGCCGTCATGACGTCGCTGGCTACCGTACGCGAGGGCAAGAGCCTGGCCGAGTCGCTCGCAAGAACCGGAATCTTCCCTTCCCTGGCGACCGAGATGATCACAGTCGGCGAGCAGACCGGAGCGTTGCCGCAGATGCTCAACTCAATGGCCGAATTCTTCGAGGAAGACGTGGCCACGGCGCTGGCCGCCGCGCTGGCTCTCATCGAGCCGGCCATCTTGATCGTCATGGGAGTCGTCGTAGTCTTCATTTTGATCTCGCTCTACCTGCCCATCTTTTCTCTCGGGCAGGGGGGCGCAATGTAGGAGGCGAGTCGAATGGCCGAAACCAATGTGCTGCCCATGCCCGTGCCCGTCGCTGGCGACGAGCGCGCCCAGGCCGAAGCTCTGGCGCGCCGCTATCATGCTGAATTTGTCGACCTTAAGAATTTCAAGATCCAGCACGAACTGCTGCGCACGGTGCCCGTGGAACTGATGTTCCGATACAACTTCGTGCCCATCGAGCAGGCGGACGACGCGCTGGTGATCGCGGTCAGCGATCCCTCGCGGCTGATGGTGCTGGACGAGATTGCCGGCCTGCTCGGCGCACGCATCGTCGCGCGCGTGGCCACTCTTTCGCAGATTACCGACCTGCTGAAGAAAACCGAACAGTCCCAGCGTGTGCTCGACGAAGCCAGCGAGGGCCTGACCTTCGACGTTGTCACCGGCGACGAAAACTCCGACGAAAACATCTCCATCGAAAAGCTCACCAGCGACGCCGAAGATATCAGCCCCATCATCCGCCTCGTTGACACCACGATCTTTACCGCGCTGGAGCGGCGCTGCTCCGACATCCACATCGAAAGCTACGACGATTCCGTACATGTCAAATACCGCATCGACGGCGTGCTTCAGGAGGCGATGGCGCCCATCGCCCGCGAGCACCACGGCACCATCCTCGGCCGCATCAAAATCATGTCGGAGCTCGACATCGCCGAGAAGCGCGTCCCCCAGGACGGCCGTTTCCGCGTGCGCTACAAGGGCCGCCTCATCGATTTCCGCGTTTCCATCATGCCCACCATCCACGGCGAGAACGCCGTGCTGCGCGTGCTTGACAAGGAGTCAATGAGCGAGAAGTTCCGCAATCTGACGCTCGACGTAGTCGGCTTTGCCGAAGACGACCTGCGCCGTTTCCGGCGTTACATCCGAGAGCCTTATGGCATGGTGCTGGTGACCGGCCCGACCGGCTCCGGCAAGACCACTACCCTCTACGCCGCGCTCAATGAGATCAAAAGCGACGAAGACAAGATCATTACCATCGAGGATCCTGTAGAGTACCAAATTCGCGGCATCACGCAGATCCCGGTGAACGAGAAAAAAGGCCTTACGTTTGCTCGCGGCCTGCGCTCGATCCTGCGCCACGACCCCGACAAGATCCTGGTGGGCGAAATCCGCGACCAGGAAACGGCGCAGATTGCCATCAACTCCGCGCTCACCGGACACCTTGTGTTTACTACCGTGCACGCCAACAACGTGGTGGACGTGCTCGGACGTTTTCTCAACATGGGCGTGGAGGCCTACAACTTTGTCTCTGCGCTCAATTGCATTCTGGCGCAGCGCCTGGTGCGCACGACCTGCGATTACTGCGCGCATACTGTTACCCACAGCGAAGAAGAGCTGCTGGCAAGCGGCATGGATCCATCCGAGTGGCGCGGCTTTGCCTTCCGCGAGGGCGCAGGATGCATGGAGTGCGGCGGCACAGGCTACCGCGGCCGCACCGCCATTCACGAGCTGCTCGACTTGACCGATCCGATCCGCGAGCTGATCCTGGCCAAGAAGCCTACATCGGAAGTCCGCAAACTGGCGCAGAAAGAAGGCATGTCGTTCCTGCGCGAGTCGGCCCTTGAGCGCGTGCGCCGCGGCTTTACCACGCTCAAGGAAATCAACAAGGTAACGTTCATCGAAGCGTCGCGCTAATGCTGACAGCTGCGGCTCGGCAATTTCAGGAAAGGGACTGTCGCACTTGCGATCGATTTTGAAGAGAACGCAATTCACCGCGCGCACCGGCGGCCGTCCGCCGGCGGCCGTGGAGCTTTCACCGGAAGGCGT
>JAKCDN010000061.1 GCA_021841795.1 Acidobacteriota bacterium
GTAGTTACGCAAGCCCTCGACGAAGCCGGCGCGCCCACCGAAACCAAAGCCATGCCCTCCATCGGCGTGTGGGATGCATTTAAACCCATCGGCGCCTCGGCCGTCGGCGCGGCGCCCGGCCTCAATGGCGACGCCACCGGCGAAACCTGGCTGCGCGTCGCCACGAGCGGCGACGACATCGTGCGCATCGGCATCGCCGACCTGCGCGGCGACGGCCGGCCCGACTACGCCTACAACGGCTGGGTGCTCTACGCCGACACCGTATCCCCTGCGCGCCTGCCTGCCTCAGGAGGGCCCATCACGATCGAAGGCATGGGCTTTCACCTGTCTGACACGGTCACGGTGGGAGGGCAGGCGGCCACTGTCACCAGCATTTCGCCCAATCAGATCACTGCCATCGTGCCTCCTGCGCCCAACGGCGTTACCGGCTCGGTTGATGTCGAGATCGACGACGACCCCGTCCTCTACGCAGCCGCCATCATTCCCGGAGGCATCAGTTACAACTCCGGCGCCGGCGACTCGCTCACCCTCAACACGGCTCCTTCCAACATCGTCCCCATCGGCGAGCCGATTCCCTTTTCCGTCACCGCGCTCGGCGCCGACATGAAGCCGGCCGGCGGAGTCAGTGTCATTTACTCGGTAACCAGCGGCGCCGCCACGCTGGCCTGCGGGCTTCCGGTCTGCACCGTGGTCGCCACCGGCGACGGCCGCGCCACCATGAGCGTCACCGCCGGCAGCAGCTCCTGGTCCACGGTGACCGCGGCGCTGACCAACGGCGTCAGCCTCCAGGCGCAGTTCATGGGCGGAACACCGCCTGCTCTCTCTGTGCTCACGCCCCCGCTCTCGCTTGCTGCCGGCGCCACCTTTACCTGGACCGTTCAGGCGCTCGTCCTCAACAACGGCACACCGTTGAGCGGCCAGACCGTGACCTGGCAGAACCCCACCTCCGGTATTGCCCTGGCCAGCTCAGCCTCGACCGCCACCAACTCCGCCGGCATCGCCACGCAGACCCTCTCCATGGGCCCGCTCGCCGAAGGCCAGACCGCAACCATCGCCGCGTGCCTCAACGGCTCCAGCCAGTGTGTTACCTTTTCCGCATTCGGCGCCCGGCCGGAGCTTGCCGCGCTCCAGGCCATCTCCGGCACGAATCAAAGCCTCGCCGCCTCCGGAACGCCCGGCCAGATCGCCCTGCGCCTCCTCGATACCGACGGCAATCCCATGGCGGGCGGCGCCGTCGCGCTCTATCAGGCGCTCTACGCATGGACGCCGCCTTGCGCAGCCCACACCATCTGCGCGACGGGCGCGCTGCTTGCCACCCAGGCTTCGACGGCCATCTCTGCTGTCGATGGCTCAGTGGTCTTCGCCCCCATCTCCCAGCCCGGCGTAGCGACTCTTCTCACCGGCCTCGCCGCCTCCGGCAACACTGCCACTGCGGGCATTGCCATCAATCAGCATCCCTGAGGCCGGGGAGCGGAACGATGCAAAAGCCGAAACGCCCTGGATCGAAAATGCGCCGCCGATCCGGGGCGAGTCCGACACCGGGGAGCAGTGCAAACGAAAGGAAGATGCTTCGGCCGGTGCCTGGCTCCAGTCTTCCGACCGGAATCCTGCGGCGCAGCGGCCACGCGCACCCGGCCCCGGACCCGCGCGTGCCGCCGCCCGGCTTCGCGCTCCCTGGCTCCGCATCCTACAATGAGAATGCAATCCAGATCCGCGAGGAGAACCATGCCGCTTTCAGGAGAAGCCATCCGGCTGATGAATTACCTTGACGACGTTGCCGTAACCCTGCGCCGCGTATTGGCAGCCGTCCCCACCTTACCTGCTGAAGAGCGCGCCAAAGTCGCCGAGCATCTGAAAAAAGCCAAGCCCAGCGCTGAAGAAGTGGCCGCGGCTCTCACCGCTCAATAGGATTCTGAGTCAACGCGATTGTCTATGACTACTGTAGCCATCATTGGCGCCGGTCCGCTTGGGCGCTGGCTGGCGCTCGGCGCGGCCCGGGCGGGTTATCGCGTATTGCTTGAGGACGTGATGCCCGGCAATCTCCATCATGCACGCGAATCCATCCGCCGGGAGCTGGGCCCCGAAAAACTGCCTTCCGTTACCTTTGTCGCTTCGATTGAGGATGCGGTGCGCGAGGCAGATCTGGCCATTGACTGCGTTCCGGACGAACTCGAATCGAAGCTGGAGATCCTCTGGCTCCTCGATCGCATGGCGCCGCCGCGCACCGTCATTGCCACGCCCACCACGAATCTCTCCATTGCCGATTTAGCCGGCTGCACCTACCGGCCGGAAAAATGCATCGCCATCGCCGTCGCGCCGGCGCAGTTGACGGCGGGTGCGGGACCGGAGATTACGTTGCGCGCCGCGCCCGCAGCGAGCCAGGAAGCACTAACGCTGGTGTGCGCGTTTTGGCAGCGGCTCGGATTCATCCCGACGGTAGAGCAAAGCGCGCAATAGAACTCCGCACGGACCCCGGAAACATGATCCGGAACGCGTAGCCGCTCCGGATCCGGAGTTGTACGCGATGTGCGCGTCACCTGCGGTACGGTAGCCTCAGAGCCGGCAGATCAGCAGCTCGCGCTGGTAGATCATCTCCGGCGGCAAGTGGTCGTGCACGTCGATGAACAGTTCCTCGTGGCCCAGCACTTCCTTGCGCCACGCGGCACGGCTCACCTCCTGCATCTTCTCGAACTCTTCCTGCGAGAAGTCGAGCCCTGTCCAATCGATGTCCTCGTAGTAAGGGGTCCAGCCGATAGGCGTCTCTTTGCCCTGCGAGCGTCCGTGCACACGATCCACAATCCACTTGAGCACGCGCATGTTCTCGCTGAAGCCCGGCCACAGGAACTTGCCGTTCTCGTCTTTGCGGAACCAATTCACGTGGAATACCCGCGGCGTAGAGCCTAATGCGCGCTGCATCTTCAGCCAATGGCGAAAGTAGTCCCCCATGTGGTAGCCGCAAAAGGGCAGCATGGCCATGGGATCGCGTCGCACCACGCCCACCGTGCCGGTGGCCGCAGCCGTAGTCTCCGAGCCCATGGTCGCCCCCACGTACACGCCCGCGCTCCAGTTGAAGGCCTGGTAGACCAGCGGCATCGTGGTCGAACGCCGTCCGCCGAACACAAATGCGCTGATAGGCACGCCGGCGGAATTTTCCCACTCGGAATCGATTGAAGGGCACTGCGCGGCCGGTGCCGTGAATCGTCCGTTCGGATGCGCTGCCTTGGCGCCCGTCTCGGCGGCAATCGCCGGCGTCCAGCGCTGGCCGCGCCAGTCTGTGCACTCGGCCGGCGGCTCGTCCGTCATGCCCTCCCACCACACGCCGCCGTCGGGCGTCAGCGCCACATTGGTAAAGATCGCGTTGCGGCTCAGTGTGGCCATCGCATTGGGATTGGTCTTCGCGCTCGTGCCCGGCGCCACGCCGAAGAATCCGGCCTCCGGATTGATTGCGCGCAACTGCCCCGTCGCGTCCGGCTTGATCCAAGCGATGTCGTCGCCCACCGTCGTCACCTTCCAGCCTTTCAAGGCCGGCGGAGGAACCATCATGGCGAGATTCGTCTTGCCGCACGCCGAGGGAAATGCCGCTGCCACATACGTCTTCTCGCCGTCCGGCGACTCCACGCCCAGTATCAGCATGTGTTCGGCCATCCAGCCTTCGTCGCGCGCAATATTCGATGCAATACGCAGCGAGAAGCACTTTTTACCCAGCAGCGCATTGCCGCCATAACCTGAGCCGTAGCTCCAGATCTCGCGCGTCTCGGGAAAGTGGGCAATGTACTTTGTTTCGTTGCAGGGCCAGGCCACATCCTTTTGGCCCGGCAGGAGCGGCATTCCTACTGAGTGCATGCAGGGCACCACGCGCGCTTCGCCCTTGTCGATCTCCTTCAGCACCGGCAGCCCTATCCGCGTCATGATGCGCATGTTCACAACCACGTAGGGCGAATCCGTCAGCTGCACCCCGATGCGCGCCATCGGCGAACCTACCGGGCCCATGCTGAAGGCCAGCACGTACATCGTCCTGCCCTGCATCGCGCCATTGAAGAGTTCCTTCAGCTTCCTGCGCATCTCGAACGGATCGATCCAGTTGTTGGTCGGTCCCGCGTTATCCTTCGAAAGCGAGCAGATGAAGGTCCGGTCTTCAACCCGCGCCACGTCGCGCGCGTCGGACCGGGCATAGAAACAGCCCGGCCACTTTTCCTGGTTCAGCCGTACGAACGTTCCCGCGGCCACCAGCTCATGGCACAGCCGCTCATACTCCTGCTGGCTGCCGTCTACCCAGTGGATATTGGCGGGCTTGGTCAGTTCCGCCATCTTCTCCACCCAGCGAATCAGGTGCTTGTTCGTCGTCAAAGGCTTGGTCTTTTTGCTTGTTCCCTGGTTCATGCCGGTTCCTCATTCTTTACGAAATGGCTCTCCGTTGAACAACGCTTATCGAGCAAGGATACACATTCACCTACTGCCTGCCGGTGCGGAGTATTCTCCTGACAGGCATCCATCAACCAGTTTTTCTCGGGGCTTGTGACTTAGTTATACGTGAAAGCGAGCGCCGCTATCAAGACGGCGAGAGCCCGCCTGCCGGAATCGCTCCCACTCCGGGCCGGCATCTCTTCTGCGGAATCAGCCGCAACCGGCATTGCCGCGCTATCGCCATTCCTGAGCCGCCGCATCGGGAAGCCGCAGCACTCCATTCGACGCGACCCAGGCAGCGGCGACATGGCGTCAAATCGAAAACGGGCACAGTCGCCAGGAATTGCCCTAGCCGCATCGTCCTCCATCCGCGACAAAGCGCTGCACCGGCATCCTTCTCAGCCGCGGTCGATGGCGCGCCTGGGCGAGCGGGTCGTCTTCTTCACCGCGGCCTCTACCGCAGGCTGCACATGCTCCGGCGGCGGCTCAATGGTGCGGCGCGTCACCGGCGAGGAAAAAACCAGCATGGTCGTTGTGGCCACATACGGGGTCAGGCTGTCGACCACCCGTTCGAGAGCCTCTGAGGTCGGGACATGAACCTTCAGCAGGAATGTATCCTCGCCGGCAATACGATGACACTCGTGCACCTCAGGCATCTCGCGGGCGACAGCAATCACGCGCGGAATGAAATCGCCGATGACGCGCACGCGAATAAAGGCGCAGACCGGCAGGCCGATTTTGTGACGATCCACCTCGACGCGATAACCGGTAATGATGCCGGCCTCCTCCATGCGACGGACGCGCTCGATCACCGCCGGCGTCGAAAGGCCAACGCGGCGGCCAAGCTCGACAAACTGGATGCGCGCGTCCTGTTCAAGTTCCGTGAGGATGCGCCATCCGATCGAATCGAGAAGCTTCGAAATTTCTAAGGTTTCCGGCATCATTGTCCTTATTTATTTAGGCGAAAACAGGGAAATACCATACCCAGAGTATTGCCGGCGGCTCCGGCGCTCAAGTAGATTCTGGTTATCGTATGGACTCTCGAACTCAATTCGAGCAGGAATACGCCCGGGAGCGATATGTTTACGTGGATGCCTACGCAACCACGCCGCCCGTACCCGATGTCTTCAATGCCATGATGCCGTGGCTCTTCAATGGCTGCGGAAACGCCACATCCGGCCATACACGGGGACGCGCGGCGCGCGAAGCCGTGGAGTCGGCGCGCCGGCAGGCATCCGGCCCGATCGGCGCAAAAGCAGGCGAAGTGGTGTTTACCAGCGGCGGCGCCAAGGCCGATCATCTGGCCATCTTCGACGGCGTGCCGGGGGCAGATCTCCTGGCAGCCCTCGACGCCGAGGGGCTGGCGCTTTCCGGCGGGGCTGCCTGCCATGCAAGCAGTTGTTCGCCTTTCCACGTGCTGCGCGCCATGGGGCTGCCGCTCCAGAGGGCCGCCGCAAGCATACGCTTCAGTCTGAGCAAGATGACCACGGCGAACGCGGTGAAGTTCGCTATCTCCCAGGTCGCTGCAACGCTTCATCGCTTGCGCCGGCAACACGACAGCTTGCGATCGCGGCCACTGACGACGGTTTCCCAGCGCATATGAAAACCAGTCTCTTTGAGATCTTCAAAATTGGCATCGGCCCATCGAGCTCCCATACCGTGGGGCCGATGGTTGCGGCGCGGCAGTTCGCGGCGAACCTCACCGCCGCAGGCCGCATCGAAAGCGTAGACAGAGTCCGTGTGAATCTGTACGGATCGCTTGCGCTCACTGGAAAAGGGCACGGAACCGACCGCGCCGTAATCCTGGGCCTTTGCGGAGAAGCACCCGAAACCGTGGATCCGGAAGCCGCGGAAGATCTCCTGGCAAAGATTCTCGATCAGGGGCGACTCAAACTGCTGGGCGAATTTCCAATCGCCTTCTCCGCGTCCGAAGATATCCGCTTCCATCGCGATGAAAATCTGCCCTATCACCCCAACGGCATGACTTTTATCGCGATCAATGCGGACGGCGAGGTGATGCGCACGGAGAACTTCTATTCGATCGGCGGCGGATTTGTGGTCGGCGAGGAGGGACCGCTGAAAAGCGGTGCGAGCCCCGCTCTGCCCTATCCTTTTCGAAACGCGGCAGAGTTGATGCAGATGTGCGCGGATCGTCACCTGCGCATCTGGGAGTTGATGCTTCACAACGAAAGTGCAATACGTCCTGAGGCAGAGGTCCGTTCCGGAATCGAGCGCATATGGAAGACCATGGAGTCCGTGATCGAGCGCGGCATGTCGGCAACAGGCACGCTTCCCGGAGGTCTCGGAGTGCATCGCCGCGCCGAGCCCATGGCCGCGCGGCTGCGGGCAAAACCCGCCGAAGATCCGCTGCTGGCGCTGGACTGGGTTTCGGTCTATGCCATTGCCACCAACGAGGAAAACGCAGCCGGCGGACGCATCGTCACTGCTCCCACCAACGGCGCCGCGGGCATTATTCCAGCCGTGGCCCGCTACTACGCGGATTTTTGCCCGGCGGCTGATGCCGACGGCATTCTGCGCTACTTCCTCACCGCCGCGGCCATCGGAATTTTGTACAAGGAGAATGCTTCAATCAGCGGCGCCGAAGTGGGCTGCCAGGGCGAGGTCGGCGTGGCGGCTTCCATGGCGGCCGGCGGGCTGGTTGCCGCCCTGGGCGGAAGCAATGCGGAAGTGGAGCACGCGGCCGAGATCGCCATGGAGCATCATCTCGGCATGACCTGCGACCCCATCGGCGGGCTGGTGCAGATTCCCTGCATTGAGCGCAACGCCATGGGCGCGGTCAAGGCCATCAGCGCCTGCCGAATGGCCATGAATGAATCCGGCGCGCACAAGGTCTCGCTCGACCAGATCGTCCAAACCATGTACCGCACGGGGCTCGACATGCAATCACGCTATAAGGAGACCTCCCTCGCCGGCCTGGCGCTGAATGTGATCGAGTGTTAAAGACAAAGCGGGCGGTCTTCACGATAACGTTGAAGAAGACCATCGACAAGCGTATCGCCGTTCCTCGCCGGCGGCCAGGCGAATTGCCGATTCATCGCCCGAAGACAGAGGAGTCTGTATGGCGCCGTCACGAGATTCTCTCCGCGAGATTGAAGTAATTGGCGTGCCCCTCGATCTGGGGCAGCGGCGCCGCGGTGTGGACATGGGCCCTTCAGCGCTGCGTGTAGCCGGACTGACAGAAAAACTGCAGTCGCTCGGATTGCCGGTAAGAGACCGCGGCAACGTTCATGTTCCCGGCGCAGAACTGACGGATCGCGGAGATCCCAGGGCTCGCTTTCTCGATCAGATTGCGCGGTGCGGCGAGGCCGTGGCGCAATGGGTTGACGAAGCCCTCGCGCGCAGTGCCACGCCCGTGGTGCTGGGCGGCGATCACTCACTGGCCGCGGGCAGCATCGCCGGCGTAGCCAGCCATTTTCGCGCCCGGGGCCAGCCAGTCGGCCTGATCTGGATTGACGCGCACACTGATATCAATACTCCGGAGACCACGCAATCCGGCAATGTCCACGGCATGCCGCTGGCCGCGCTGCTCGGGCTTGGGCCGGCGTCGCTTGGCAATCTGCGCGGCTGGTCGCCGAAGATTGACGCCCGCCAGGCCGTCCTGGTGGGCGCGCGTGACATTGACGACACCGAGAGGCAAAACGTGCGCCGCGCGGGATTGACCGTCTTTACCATGCGCGACATCGATGAGAAGGGCTTGCGCGCCGTGATGGAGAAGGCGATTGAGATTGCATCGCAGGCCACAGCCGGCTATTACGTATCGATGGATATGGATTGGGTGGACCCGGACGAGGCGCCCGGGGTGGGAACGCCGGTGCCGGGCGGTGCAACCTATCGTGAGGCCCATCTGGCCATGGAGATTGTCGCCGACCACGGCGGCATGCTGGGTCTGGACGTAGTCGAGGTAAACCCGATTCTCGACGAACATAACCGCACGGCCGAACTGGCCGTGCAACTGATCTGCTCTGCGTTTGGCAAAAAGATCCTGTAATGCCAGGCAGCGCCTGCGATTCCATGGGCCGGCCAGAGCGCCCATGCATTCCCGTGCCCCTCAAAATTTCTGGAACCTGCCGCCCGCGGCCTGCGTAATCCCTCTCGATAGGGTGGGTGACGCCATGTTTTGCAGCGGATGCGGTCATGAACTGGAGACAGGTCAACGAATCTGCTCGAAGTGCGGCTGGATAGCTCCGGCAGTAGTGCCTCCTGTGATTCCAGCGCCTGGCTTCGAGTACGAACTGGCACGCTACGCCGGAAAGGTTCGCGTGCTCGGCATCCTGTGGCTGGTCTGGGCAGGGCTGTCGGTTCTGTTTGGCTTCGCCGCGCTGAACTTTATGCACGCCTTCTTCTCCCGAGGCATTGGGCCCTGGGGAGATGGTCACCCCATGTTCCCCTACTGGTTCGGCCCGGCGCTGGTGCATTTTGCCTGGCTCATGATCCTGCTGCGCGCGGTGGTGTCGGCCATTGCCGGATGGGGACTGATGGAACGTACGCAGTGGGGGCGCATTCTCGCCATCATCGCCGCGGTCGTCAATCTCCTCAAGGTGCCCTTCGGAACAGCGTTGGGCATTGCCACGCTGATCATCCTGCTGGGATACAGAAACTCCACGCTGTACGACAATTTGTGAGCAGCAACACCTCGCGCCGCCACACACAGGAAACCTTAACCGCCCCAATAAACGGCCATGTTCTCTGAAACCTGACGCCATAAGTCTGTCTTACAATCAACTCATGACCTTCCCAATCCAGCGCATGCGGCGCATGCGACGCACTGAGTCCTTGCGCGCATTGGTGCGCGAAACCACGCTCGAACCCGGCGATCTGATCTACCCGCTCTTTATCTGCCCGGGCGCCGGAGTGCGCACTCCCGTCAGTTCCATGCCGGGGGTCTTCAACTTGTCGGTGGACGAGGCCGTGTCTGAGGCCGAGGAGGCCGCGCAGTTGGGAATCGGCGGATTGCTCCTGTTCGGACTGCCGGAAGCGAAGGACGAGCAGGGTACCGGCGCATGGGAGGAGAACGGCATCGTGCAGCAGGCGCTGCGCGCGCTCCGCAAGACGCCGGCGGCAAACAAGCTGGTGCTCATCGCCGACGCCTGTCTTTGTGAGTACACAAGCCACGGCCATTGCGGCGTGATTGCAAAATCGGGTGACGGTTTCGACGTGGAGAACGATCCGACGCTGCAACTGCTGGCGCGCACGGCGGTAAGCCAGGCCCAGGCCGGCGCCGACGTGGTGGCGCCGAGCGACATGATGGATGGACGCGTGGCCGCGATCCGCAAGGCGCTCGATGCCGCCGGCTCTGCTCAGACGCCGATCCTCAGTTACGCCTCCAAGTTCGCCTCCGCCTTTTACGGCCCTTTCCGCGAGGCGGCCGACTCCGCCCCGCAGTTCGGCGACCGGCGCAGCTACCAGATGGACGGAGCCAACCTTAGAGAAGCGATGCGCGAAATTGATCTCGACATCGAGGAGGGCGCGGACATGATCCTGATGAAACCCGCCATGCCCTACCTCGACGTGGTGCGCGCCGCCCGGGAGCGCGTGGACGTGCCCATCGGCGCCTATCAGGTCTCCGGTGAGTACTCGATGCTCCACGCCGCCTTCCAGCGGGGCTGGCTTGACCGGAACCGCGCTATGATCGAGTCCCTCCAGAGCATCCGCCGCGCCGGCGCCGACTTCATCGTCACCTACTTCGCCAAAGACGCGGCGAAACTGCTTGCTTGATCGAGCATCACCTCCTCGCAAACTTATAACCGGGCTTGGAGACGCTATCGACGCTTGCGGTTTCACGCGTGACTTGCCTTTGCTGGTTTCGGTTTGAGCGCTTCTCTATTCGCAAACAACCTCCGATTGGCTCGATATTTATAATAAATCTTGTATAAACGGTAAAACTGCGCTACCATAACGTTCGATGGCCGGCGAGAAAGAGCCGCAGCAAGCCGAACTTCACTTTGAAGGCGATTCCCTCGAAGTCCTTTCCTGCTTCCCGGACGAAATCAAACGCCGGCTCGGCTTCTCGCTAAGACAGCTTCAAGTTGGAAGGCGTCCAACATCGGCACTCGCGGCATGCCATCCATCGGGACCGGTGTATTTGAGTTGAAAGAAGCCGACGAGCGTACCTGGTACCGAACTATCTACCTTTCCAGGATCGGCAATGTGATTTACGTGCTTCACTGTTTTGAAAAAGATAGCCGCAGAACAGACCGGCGCGACATCGAAGTCGCCCGCAACCGCCTGAAGATAGTCCGGCAGCGATTCGAGGAGCAGAAGACCCATGAAAAACACAGCGTCCGATAAGCCCACGCACATCGTGAAAGGAAACATCTTTGATGCACTGGGCTTCTCTGCGTCTGAGGCCGGTGCCCTCAAAATCAAGGCCGAAATTCTCTCTGCAATCCTTGAACACGTGAGGACTAAGAAGTACACGCAGCGGGAACTCGTTGAAATTCTGGACGAGTATCAACCTTCAATCAGCAATCTGCTCAAAGGAAGAATCTCTCAGGTGAGCATTGAGAAGCTGCTGCGGTACGCTGACCGCTTGCATCTGGAGACCCGGATCGCGGTTCGCCCGGTCGCCCGCCGTACACAGACTGCCTGGACTGCGCCCCGTCCCGTGCGGCGCTCCGCGCGGAAAATGGCGGCTGCCGTCTGAGCAGGCAGAATTTTTGTCTTCTGCCTGCCGGTCCGGAATATACTTCCTTGAATCCCTTCACCACTCTCCGCAGGAGGTCTTCACGATGTACTTCCGGCCCAGGCAGCTTGCACCATCTCTGATTCTGTTCGCAGCCGCCCTGTTTGCGGTGGCTCTGCCGCTCCACGCCCAAGCCACTCTCAGCGACAAGGCGGATAAGCTCGTCCGCCTTTTCAAAGAAGACAACTTTGACTACAAGACCACGAGCTCGCCTTCGGTCTTCGTTATTCACTTCACGGGCACGAACCTGAAGGACATCAAGGTTATTCTGGCGCTCGTCGGCGGCGACGAGGACAGCGATCTGGTCATCTTTGACACCGTCACC
>JAKCDN010000062.1 GCA_021841795.1 Acidobacteriota bacterium
GCGGGCGTAGGCGACGTAGTCGTAGGGGAGCACATCGGCGTCGGCCATGCGCAGGGCCTCAAGGCCAAGAACGCGGGCCATTTCCTGCAGATAGAGGAAGTGGGGATCGGCGTTGGCGGTGAACCAGGCAAAGTCGTCAAAGGCCGAGTGGTAGACGCCGTAGGAGCCATTGGATGCAACGTCGGTGGAGGGAACGCCGGCGTGTTGCAAGAAGGGCGTGTAATCAGAGCCGGAGCCGAGATTGCCGAGTTTTACCTGATCCTGCGCAGCCGGCGCGTCAGGCTCATTGGGCAGGGTGGAGCCGGCGCTCCACTGCAGGTAGACCGTACCGCCGAGGGGGCTGGGAACGGAGCGCGCAATGCCACGGACAAACTCCCTGAGCGAGGGAACGGCGGAAGCTGAGAAGCTGGGGCCTGAGACGGCGACATCGACATTGAAGTAGGCGACGGCCCGGTTGAGGGCTGCGCCCTGCTGCTCGACCCACTCGGTGGAACCGATGAGGCCTTCTTCCTCGGCGTCCCAGCTACAGAAGAGGATGGTGCGCCGCGGATGCCAGCCATGACGCAGCAGCGCGCCGATGCCGTGTGCGGCCTCAAGCAGGGCGGCGGTGCCGCTGGAGGGATCGACGGCGCCGTAGACCCAGGCATCGCGATGGTTGCCGACGATGACCTGCGCGTCCGGCTCCTGGGAGCCTTCGACTTTGCCGATGACGTCCCAGATGATGCGGCGTTGATCGTCCTGTTGCGAGAGGAGATGAACGGTCACCCCGGCCGGGCCCATGTGGTAGTGGAAGGGCAGCGCGCCCTGCCAGCCCGGGAGGACTCCGGGGCCTTTGAGCGCCTGGAGGATGGGCGCGGCGTCGTGATAGCTGATGGGAATGGAAACGATGTGCGGCTGGTTGCCGGCGGGGCCGTCGGGGTTGGGGATGCGGGCCGAGTCGGGCAGGTCGGGTGTGGAGGCGACGCCGGGGGTCTCCGGATCGCCGGGATACTTGAAGAGGTATTGCACGGAGCCGCGCTGCACTCCGGTATCAGGGCGCCAGGGACCAACGGGCCAGGGATCGCCTTTGGCATAACCGTCGTCCTGGGGATCGGAGTACAGCAGCACGCCCACGGCGCCGCGCTGCTCGGCAAGGTAAACCTTGACGCCGCGGAAGTTGGAGCCGTAGCGACAGATGGCAATTTTTCCGCGGAGATCGATATTGCGCGCGGCAAGCTGGCTGAAGTCTTCGGGACGGCAGTAGTTTACGTAAACAACCGGCGCGGTGACGTCGCCCGAAGCCGAGGAGCCGTTAAAGGGCATGACGACGCGGGGATTGTCGCCGGCCGGATCGGCGGCGAGGTGCTCGGGGGCGGGGCCGGTCATGATGCGATGGCCGCTCGAATCCCAGGCCTCAACACGGACCACTCCGGGCTGGTTGAGCAACACGCGATAGGGGACGATCTGGGTCTGGAAGCCATCGGCACGGAGCTTTTGGGCAACATACTCCGCGGTTTGACGGTCTTCCGGCGTTGCGGCGAGATGGGGCGAAGCGGTGAGGATTCTGAGCTCTTCACCGGCAAGGCTGGCATCAGGAACGGCGAGGAAGTCCTGCTCCAGCCGGGCCTCGGCGGCGAAGTCGAGGTAACCAAGCGGGCGCTGCGGCTCGGCTGCCTGGGCCGCGAGGCGGGGCGACGGAAGGACAAGCGGGAGAACGGCAAACAGAAGAAGCAATGCCAACGCGGCGCGGAATTTCATGCAGTGGACCCTATTGACGCAACAGCGAACAACCGATGGTGCGGCGCATCCCCTCCGTTGACTGCGACCAACGGAGGAGGATGAGGCACGGATCAAGTTTAACGTTGCTGAATCAAGCGGGTGAGGGACGGGCCACGCTCAGGCAACGGACTGGGCGCAGTGGGCGCAACGCCTGGCGGCCAGAGGAATCTCACTGAGGCATTCAGGGCATGGCTTGGTGGTGGGCGCGGGCGCAGCCTGCGGCTTTTTAAGGCGGGCCATGACGACATTCATGGGCAACACGAAGACGAAATAGACCACCGCGGCCACGATGAGAAACTCAACGATGGCGTTGATGAAGTTGCCGATGGTCACGACGCCGCTGCCGACATGCAGGACAATGCTGCCGAAGTTGGGCTTTCCGACGGTGGCGCCGATGATCGGATTGATGATGTCCGCGACGAGCGAGCTGACAATCTTGCCGAATGCTCCGCCGATGATGACGGCGACCGCAAGATCCATGACGTTTCCGCGGAGAATGAAATCGCGAAATCCTTTCAGCATTGCTTCCTCCAGTGCATAGCGAATTTCAGCAGGAGCCGCAGGCAGTGTAAGGATTCCAGGCCGCGGAAAACACCGGCTGAATCTGCACTCCGCCCATGCTACACGACACCGCACGGGTTCGGGTTGACATTTTTGGGTATGCGGACGGCGCTGGATTGGGGAAGAGGTCAGGGCACGGTCATGAGGGCAACGATGCCGGCAAGGATCATGAGATCGGCGTAGAGGAGGACGAGAACGCCGGCATGGTAGAGGTTCCATCGGCGCTGGAGGCAACGAAAGGTCTCGACCAGGCCCCAGGCTGCGACCAAGAGCGCAAGGAGCTGCCAATCGGAGCCGTGCAGATTGTCGATATAAGGGAAGCCGGCGAGACGGAGGCTGGCGGCAAAGGCGCCGAGCGAGAGGAAGATGGCGCGGGCGAGGGATTTTTGCCGTAATCGAAAGAATCTGGAGAAGAGGCGCACAACCTTAAAGGGTAACGCGGGGAGCGGACAAACCAGGCAGGAAGCGATAAGGATGGGACGTGCGGGGCGGGAAAAGCCGAGCGCGAGAAGAGGCGAAATGCAAGCAGAGCATGGGTGATACACTCGGTAGGCCCAGTTCCCCCTTTCCAGGGCATTCCCCAAAATCCTGTCAGGCACACGAGGAGGTCGATGATGGAAACGACAAATGCAGCGGCGGCTCAGCTGAATCCTGCGATCGTTTTTGAGATGCTCAACGCGCACCAGCGCACGGCGGCTTTAAAGGCGGCAATCGAGCTGGATGTGTTCCGGGCGGTGGGCGATGGGCCGGGCGATGCCGCATCGATCGCGCGGCATTGCGCGGCATCGGAGCGGGGCATCCGCATTCTGTGCGATTTTCTGGTGATTCAAGGGGTTCTGGCCAAGGAGGACGGACGGTACCGGCATACGCCCTCGAGCGCGGCGTTTCTTGATCCGCGATCGCCGGCGTGCCTGGCGTCCATTGCGCAGTTTCTGGGTAATCCGGGGAACCGGGAGCCGTTTGAGCGGCTGGCGGATGTGGTGCGCGCGGGACGCACAACCCTGGAAGGCGCAGGCAGCGTGGAACCGGAGAATCCGATCTGGGTGCAGTTTGCCGAGAGCATGGCGCCGATGATGGCGCCCATGGCCGGACCGCTGGGCAAGGTGGTGCTGGCCGGGCACAGCGGAGCCATGAAGGTGCTGGATATTGCGGCGGGACACGGACTGTTTGGCATCGAGGTGGCAAAACAGAATCCGCAGGCGCACGTAACGGGGCTGGACTGGGCGCCGGTGCTGCGGGTGGCGCTGAAGAACGCGCAGAAGGCCGGGGTGGGAGATCGCTACACCATGCTGCCCGGCAGCGCATTCGAGGTGTAGTTTGGCGGTCCGTACGACGCGGTGCTGCTGACCAATTTTCTGCACCACTTCGACAAGGCGACGTGCGTGGGGTTGTTGAAGAAGGTGCGCGCGGCGCTCAAGCGGGGCGGGAAGGCGGCTACGCTGGAGTTTGTTCCGAACGAGGACCGGGTATCGCCGCCCATGCCGGCGGCGTTCGCAATGACGATGCTGGCCTCAACGGCATCGGGGGATGCGTATACGTTCAGCGATCTGAGCGGGATGTATGCGGAGGCGGGTTTTGGGGATGTGCAGGCGCATCCGATTCCGATGAGCCCGCATACGGTGGTGATGGGCACAGCCTGAGCCGAACGAAGAAAGTGGCGCGCCGCGATGCGCGCAGCGTCTGGATGCGTGCGCAACGGCTCGGCATTGCCTGAGCTTGCCGGCGCTTTGGACAAGGTGCGTGCGCAGGCTGCCGGCACGCCAAGGCAAGAAACCGAGACCGAAGAGAGAGCGCGTTCGGCCGCCCGGGATGACCGGGCGGAGCGATTGCGGCCATTGCGCAGCTACGCCTGGCCGGCCTTGCGCCGGGAGCGGACGGCGGCAGCAAGATCTTCGAGCAGGGCGTGGGTCTGGTTCCAATCGATGCAGGCGTCGGTGATGCTCTGGCCGTAGACGAGGGGCTGGCCGGGGACGAGCTTCTGTGCGCCGGCAACAAGATTGCTTTCGAGCATGACGCCGACGATTTTGCGATTTCCCGCAGCGACCTGGGCGGCGATGTCACGGCAGACAGCGGCCTGGCGGCGGTAATCCTTCTGGCTGTTGGCGTGGCTGCAGTCGATCATGATGCGGGGAGGTACACCGGCACTCTCCATGAGCGATGCGGCCTGGGCTACGCTTTCAGCGGAGTAGTTGGCGGAGTTGCGGCCGCCGCGCAGAATGATATGGCAATCGGGATTGCCGGTGGTGACAAAGATGGCGGACTGTCCGTGATGGGTGTGGCCGAGAAAAGTGTGGGAGTAGGAAGCAGAGAGCACGGCATCGACAGCGACCTGCACGTCGCCGGAGGTTGCGTTTTTGAAGCCCACCGGGCAGGAGACGCCGGAGACGAGTTGGCGGTGCACCTGGCTCTCAGTGGTGCGCGCGCCGATGGCGCCCCAGGAGACGAGGCCGGCGATGTACTGCGGGGAGATCATGTCAAGGAACTCGGTGCCGGTGGGTACGCCCATGGCGGCGAGGTCGAGGAGCAGATGACGAGCGAGACGCAGGCCGTCGTTGATTTTGAAGGTTCCATCGAGATGGGGATCGTTGATGAGGCCCTTCCAGCCGATGGTGGTACGCGGCTTTTCAAAATAGACGCGCATGACGACGCGCAGGTCGGCGGAGAACTCGCCGATGGCGGATTTGAGCAGGGCGGCGTACTCGCGCGCGGCCTTTACGTCATGAATCGAGCAGGGACCGGCAAGAACGACGAGGCGATCATCGCGGTCGTTCAGGATCGCGGTGATCTCAGTGCGGGTGTCGAAGATGGTGGTCGATGCGGCCTCGGTAAGGGGAAGCTCTTCCTCGAGAAAGACCGGAGGCAGGACGACCTTGGTCCATTGAATGCGGATATCTTCAGTGGGATGGAACATTGTTGTTTGCCGGCGGCGCCTCAGAAAGCGTATCGAGGCGCACGAGACGCCCTGTTACGAATCTATCAGCCGCTGGCGGGGTTGGCAGAGCCGAGGCGCGGCAGAGATACCGCCCGGCAACGGGCTGTACCGGCCCCCGGCGGGGCAGGCGCAATACGAACTGCCGCGTAGAGTCCGATCGGCTAAGGGATCCAGAGGTGGAAGTGATGGCTGGGCGCGGAGCCTTCGCCGATGTATTCTTTCGCCTTCTGCACCCGATCGACATCGGCGTAGTTGAAGGTCTGCACCTTGTTGTACTCGGAGCTGACGATCTGGAAGCTGGTGCCGGAGAGCGTGCCCAGCGAACCGGTGGCCTCAGTATTGTTATTGAAGTCGATCTTCAAGAAAGTACCTTTACGATACTTGACCAGTTGCCTTTCGATTTTGCGAGCGTGTTTTTCAGTTTTTGCCGCAGAATCAGCGCGGCCGGCAGGCACCAGCGCCAGGGACATGAAGGCGAGGACGGCAAACAGCAACGAACTACGGCGGCTAAAACAGCGAAGTCTGTGCATCATGGCCTCTCCTCAAAAGAATCCGGCAATCGTGGATAGTGCATCGACGTTGCCGCACGGCTGCGAGCATACGGGCGGCCGATCGGTAACACAATAGCACCAAATGAAGAAGATCGGCGAGCCGGTCAGCGGAAGAGATGCTTACTTTGTAACAAGATGGGGCCGGGAACGAGAACTGGACGAGAGAGAGAGAAAGCAGCTCCCGCGAACAGCGGCGAGAGAGCCGGACTCGGCTTGCGCTCTTGAAGATGAGGGGAGCTGCGCCGGAGCCGGGACTGCAGGATGCGGGCGACCGCACCACACCGCAAGTGGAGCGGCAAGGCGCGGGACTGATCCTGACGGCGCGCCGGGATTCTTGACTGGACACCCGGGCAACACTAGACTTTAATTGGGACCGGGTTGGGAATTTCACGTATAAGTCTCTGCACTAGAGCGACTTAATGAGCTGGAAATTCGGCCTGGAGACGCGCACGGAAGAAAGAGGCGGGATAGATGACCGATATGCGCCTCAGTCCGCGGGAGCGGCTGGTGCTGACCGCCATCATCGAGTTGTATATTGCGACCGGAGAGCCGGTGGCATCGCAGGCGTTGGCGCGCGTATTTGTCGACCGGGAGGGATTGAGCTCCGCGACGCTGCGCAACGTGATGGCGGCGCTGGGCGAGGCGGGGCTGCTGGAGCAGCCGCATGCATCGGCGGGACGGGTACCGACGGCGGCAGCCTTTCGTAACTACGTGGGACAGATTCAGCAGCCGGGACGGCCGCAGGCTATGGGCATGGGCGGAGCCGGCAACGCGGATTCGCCGCTGAGTGTTGAGCGGCGGGGACAAATTGAAGAGAGCTTCTCCGGCGTGGCGAGCACGCACGAGTATCTGAAACGGACCTCGCACGTTCTGGCCACACTTTCGCACGGACTGGGCGTGGCGCTGGCGAACACGGCGACAGGACAGGTGCTGGAGCACATACACTTTTCGCGGCTGGCAACGGGGCGCGTGCTGGCGGTGCTGGTGACGCAGGCAGGCGCAGTTCTGGACCGCGTGCTGACACTCGACCGGGAGTTGGCGCCACTGGAGCTGGAGACAGCGAGCCGGTATCTGAACGAGAACTTTCGCGGCTGGCCTGTCGACCGGATTCGCGTAGAGGTAGAGCGGAGGGTGGAGATTGAGCGGGAGGCCTACCGCGAGTTGCTGAGTTCAGTGGAAGAGTTGTGCCGCAAGGGCGCGCTGGCCGGCGGCGAGGGCGTACCGGCGCTGTTTGTGGAGGGGATGGCGAACCTGATCGGCGCGGAGCAGGATCGGGAGCGGCTGCGACAGATGCTGCTGGCGCTTGAAGCGAAGCAGCGGCTGGTGGAGCTGCTGACCGCGTACGTGGATGGCCGGGAGCAGGAGGTTCGCGTCGTGGTGGGTCTGGATGCGGCCTCGCCTGCGATGCAGGACCTGGTGCTGATCGGCGCGCCGGCGCGGCTGGGCAGCACGAATGTGGGAACGGTCGCGGTGATTGCGCCGACGCGGATCCAGTACCAGGAGATGATCGAGGCGGTGAGCTACATTGCGCGGCTCTCAGAGCGCCTGCTGGATGTTCCCAACGCATAAGCGGGAGGTTTAAGGGCAGCCTGCGGAAGCTTGTGCACCCGCTCCCCGGGGCTCTTCATCCAAAATAGAACTAAGCGTGGAACCATGTAAGAAGAAGGCGCCGCATGATGCCGATCGAGGAGACAGAAGAGTTGAGGACGAAGGAATCAAAGAAGGCCGCCGCGAACGGCAAAGAGACGAAGATTGACCCGGCGACCGAGTTGCCGCCGCCCGACGAGCCGATCACCGATGCGGAGACGGCAGAGGCAACGCCGTCAGCGGACCCGACCGAGATGGAACAACTGCGGGGCGAGCGGGATCAACTGGTGGACCGGATGGCGCGGATGCAGGCGGAGTTTGAGAACGCGCGCAAACGCACCGAGCGTGAGAAGGCGGATTTTCGCGACCATGTGACGGGGAGCGTCGTAGAGCAGTTTCTGCCGGTGCTGGACAACTTTGAGCTGGCGCTCAAGGCCACGGGATCAGAGGAGCAATTGCGCACGGGCGTGAACCTGATCGTGAAACAGATGGAAGAGGTTCTGAACAAGATGCAGGTAAGCGCAATTCCGGCGGTGGGCGAGGCTTTCGACCCGCATGTGCACGAGGCGCTGGGAACGGTGGAGTGCGCGGACGTGCCCGACCAGCATGTGGCTGAAGAAGTGCGCCGCGGGTACCGGATCCGAGAAAAGCTGCTGCGGCCGGCGCTGGTGCGGGTGGCGCATAACGCGAAACAGGTGAGCGAGTGACATGAGGCGGCAGCAGGTGCGTGCATCGTTCCGGAAGGACGGGCGCCAGCAGTCGAATCAAGGATATCGCGCAAGCGCGGATTGTATGAGGGCGAGAGTTTAAAAGGCTTAAGGGCCGATGAAAAGAGCTGAGGGCCGGGATCGGACAGCAGCCAGCTTTTTCGGATGGGTTTGAATACAACAGTGAGCAAAGCAGATTATTACGAGGTGCTGGGCGTTTCGCGTGACGCCACCGATCAGGAGCTGAAGAGCGCGTACCGCAAGCAGGCGCTGAAGCACCATCCCGATCGCAATCCGGGCGACCATACCGCCGAAGAGAAGTTCAAAGAGGCCAGCGAAGCCTACCAGGTGCTGAGCGACGCGGACAAGCGCGCGGCCTACGACCGCTACGGACACGCCGGGCTGGGCGCTCAGGGGTTCGGAGCCAACCCGTTTGCGGGCGGGGTGGACCTGGGGGATATTTTTGGCGATCTGTTCGGCGAGATGTTCTCGATGGGCGGGTCGCGCTCAGGAACGCGGGGCCAGCGCCAGCAGAAGGGCGACGATCTTCGCTTCGATCTGACGATCGATTTCGAGGGTGCGATCTTCGGCACGGAGACGGAGGTAAAGATCCGCCGTCTGCAGACGTGCGGCGTGTGCAGCGGCCAGGGCAGCGCCTCAGGCCGGGGGCCGAGCACATGCAGCCAGTGCCACGGGCACGGGCAGATCCGCTACCAGCAGGGATTCTTTTCAGTGGCGCGCACCTGTGTGGCCTGCAGCGGAACGGGGTCAGTGATCGGCGACCCGTGCACGGCCTGCCGCGGCGAGGGCCGCGTGGCGAACGAGGTGAAGCTGAATGTGAAGGTTCCGCCGGGCGTCGAAGAGGGAACGCGCATCCGCTACTCGGGCGAGGGCGATTCAGGCCGGCGCGGCGGACCCAAGGGCGACCTGTACATTGTTCTCTCCATCCGTCCGCACGATTTTTTCGAGCGCCACGGAACCGATCTCTATTGCGTGATTCCGATCAGCTTTCCGCAGGCGGCGCTGGGCACGGAGTTTGAGATTCGCGGCATCGACGGCCCGGTCAACGTGAAGGTTCCCGAGGGCACGCAGAGCGGGCGGGAGATTCGCGTGCGAGGACGCGGGGTTCCGCGGCTGAACGATCGCGGGAACGGCGATCTGATCGTGAAGCTGGTGGTGCAGATTCCGCGCAAGCTGAACCGGGCACAGCGCGAGCTGGTGGCCAAGCTGTCAGAGACGATGACGGTGGAGAACAACCCTACGTCTCCGGGCCTGATTGAGAAGATGAAGGACCTGTTCAGCTAGAACCGGCAGAGATCCCCAAAGACCGCGGTTCCCGGGTTTCGATCTCGCGATGAGATCGAAACCCGCGGGCCTGATTTCGAGAGGCGCGCGACCGCGCGCAAGCGGCGGCGGCTCCATGCTTCCGCGCGGTCCGGCGCTCAAGGGCGAGACAGTCCGCAACCTAAAATCGCGGCGCTGCTCGATCCCGGCGAGATCCTGGCGTCTGGCGCGCTTTCCGGTGATGCCGGCGCAGAGCGCGCCGGCACGAACCGTCCGCAATCAAGACGAGAGAGCGGACCCGCATGGGCGGGCATGACTCTATGCCGCGGTGGCACATTCGAGCGCGATCAAGCTCCATCGCAGCACATCAGCGGATGCAGGGCGCGAGCATTTGCGCATGCGTGAGCACGCGGCTGAAGCAATCCGGAGATTGCCGCCGCAGGAGGGTTCTGAAATTTGGAGGGATTTTGGTGGAGCTGAGCGGGATCGAACCGCTGGCCTCCTCGTTGCGAACGAGGCGCTCTCCCAGCTGAGCTACAGCCCCACGACTCTTATTAGTTTACCAGCGGATCGAGAATCCTGAAAGGGCGGCCACGGACCGAGCAGTGCGCGAGGAGCCTGGTTCCGGGCAGAGCGGCGTCTGGCTGCCGCGCGGGCCCTGCCGGAAGTGAACCAATGCCCCCTGCGATTTTGAGCCGGGGGCTGATCCTGAGACCTGCAGGACAGGCGATGGGAAGACGGGGTTGCGGTTTTACGTGCGCGCAAGGAGATCACGCGGACGCATGGCTAAAGCTGGTTCATGTTGGCGAGGAACTCGGCGTTGTTGCGGACGCGCTCAAGGCGGCTGATCAGCAGCTCCATGGCTTCAACGGGGGACAGGGGATTGAGGACGCGGCGCAGGATGAAGACGCGCTGGAGGTCTTCCTTGGGGATGAGCAGCTCTTCCTTGCGGGTTCCGGAGCGCTGGATGTCGATGGCCGGGAAGACGCGCTTGTCGACCAGCTTGCGGTCGAGGATGATTTCCATGTTGCCGGTGCCCTTGAACTCCTCAAAGATGACTTCGTCCATGCGGGAGCCGGTGTCAACGAGGGCGGTGGCGATGATGGTGAGCGAACCGCCTTCTTCGATGTTGCGCGCAGCGCCGAAGAAGCGCTTGGGGCGCTGCAGGGCATTCGAGTCCACGCCGCCGGAGAGGACTTTGCCCGAGGGAGGAACGATGGTGTTGTAGGCGCGGGCGAGACGGGTGATGGAGTCGAGCAGGATGACGACATCGCGCTTGTGCTCGACCAGGCGCTTGGCCTTCTCGATGACCATTTCGGCGACCTGGACGTGGCGGGCGGCGGGCTCGTCAAAGGTGGAGCTGATGACCTCTCCCTTGACCGAGCGCTGCATGTCGGTGACTTCTTCAGGGCGCTCGTCGATGAGCAGGACGATGAGGACCACCTCAGGGTGGTTGGAGGTAATGGAGTTGGCGATGGACTGCAGGAGCATGGTTTTGCCGGTGCGCGGGGGAGCGACGATGAGTCCGCGCTGGCCCTTGCCGACAGGCGTAAGCAAATCCATGACGCGCCCGCTCAGCCCTTCGCGGACGGTCTCCATCTTAATGCGCTCCTGCGGATAGAGCGGAGTGAGGTTGTCGAAGAGAATCTTGTTGCGGGTTTCTTCAGGAGACTCGAAGTTGATGGCCTCGATTTTTACGAGGGCGAAGTACTTCTCGCCTTCGTGAGGCGGGCGGACGTTGCCGCTGATGGAGTCGCCGGTTTTGAGATCGAACTTGCGAATCTGCGAGGGGGAGACGTAGATGTCGTCCGGCCCAGGCAGGTAGTTGTAATCGGGCGAGCGGAGGAAGCCATAGCCGTCGGGAAGGATCTCAAGGACACCCTCGGCGAAGATGTGGCCTTCTTTTTCGCTTTGCGCCTGGAGGATCTTGAAGATGAGA
>JAKCDN010000063.1 GCA_021841795.1 Acidobacteriota bacterium
TCGTTGAATCCGCTACAATCGTCATCCGCGAAAGCCCTGCCCGCTCGCTCCGCCCCACCGTCAGCGAGATGATGTTGATGTTCAACCGGCGAAACAGCGAAGCCACGCGCGTCAGCACGCCCGGCTTGTCTTCAACGTATGCAACAAATGTATGCAACATAATCGCCTTTCCAGTGATCAGAGTCCTGTGCCTCGAGGTTCTCGTTCTTCCTCGATCTTCCCGCGCTGCGCAGCCGCCCAAGCCGGCGCCGGCAATCGCGCCCCGCCCTTCCGCGCCGCGCGCTTACTTGTCCTCCGCGCGCTCCTCCAGCGGATCGTGCTCCGGCCGCCGGATCATCTCGTGCAGCGCGCTGCCGGCGGGAATCATCGGGTATACCGCGTCTTCCTTCTCCACCATGAAGTTCAGCAGGAACGGTCCCGGCGTCCCCCGCGCCTCCTCGACCGCCGCCTCCACCTCCGCGCGCTTCCGCACCGCGCGCCCCGGGATGCCGTGCGCATCCGCCAGCTTCACAAAGTCCGGACTCACCAGCGGCGTGGCCTCGTAGTTGCGCTCGTAGAAAAACTCCTGCCACTGCCGCACCATGCCCAGATAGCCGTTGTTGATAATGGCAATATTGATCTTGATCTTCTCCTGCACAATCGTCGCCAGCTCCGACTGCGTCATCTGGAAGCCGCCGTCGCCGGCAATCACCCACACTTCTTTCTCCGGGCAGGCGAACTTGGCCCCGATCGCCGCCGGCAGCGCAAAGCCCATCGTGCCCAGGCCGCCCGACGTAATCAGCGTCCGCGGATGATCGTGATGGAAGTACTGCGCCTCCCACATCTGGTGCTGGCCCACATCCGTTACGATCACCGCCTCGCCCCCCGTCAGCCGCCACAGATCGTGCATCACGTGCGCCGCGTACAGGTGACCGGAGTCGGGCAGGTTCTTGATGTCCCGCACCGCCACCGCGCCCTTGCTCGATTCGATCGCCTTCAGCCACGCCGATCCGTCCCGCGCCGATACCCGCGGCAGCAGATCCTCCAGCACCTCGCGCAGGTCGCCCACCAGCGCCACGTCCACCTTTACGTTCTTGTTCACCTCCGACGGATCCACCTCGATGTGAATCTTCTTCGCCTTCGGCGCGTACTCCGTCAGCCGGCCCGTCACCCGGTCGTCAAATCGCATCCCGCAGGCGATCAGAAGATCCGCCTCCTGGATGGCGTTGTTCACCCACGACTCCCCATGCATCCCCATCATGCCCAGGCACAGCGGATGCGACGCCGGAAATCCGCCGATGCCCAGCAGCGTCAGGCCCACGGGAATCTGCGCCCGCTCCGCCAGCGTCCGCACCTGCTCCATCGCGCCGGACTCCGTAACCCCGTGGCCCGCCAGAATCACCGGCCGCTTCGCGTTGCGGATCAGTTCTGCCGCCGCCGCCAGGCCCGACTCCTCCACCGTCAGCATCGGGTGCGGCCGGTACGGCTGCGGCTTGGCCGCCTCAAAATCGAACTCCGCCGTCGCCTGCTGCGCGTCCTTGGTAATATCCACCAGCACCGGCCCCGGACGCCCGGAGCGCGCAATCTGGAACGCCTGCCGCACCGCACCGGCCACATCCTCGGCCCGGCTCACCAGAAAATTGTGCTTCGTCACCGGCAGCGTAATGCCCGTAATGTCGATCTCCTGGAACGCATCCGTACCCAGAACCTTGCTCGACACATTCCCCGTAATGCACACCACCGGAATCGAGTCCAGCATCGCCGTCGCAATGCCCGTCACCAGATTGGTCGCACCCGGACCGCTGGTCGCCATCGCCACGCCCACATCCCCCGACGCCCGCGCGTACCCGTCGGCCATGTGCGCCGCGCCCTGCTCATGCCGCACCAGCACGTGGCGGATGGGAAACTTGCGCAGCGCATCGTACACCGGCAATATCGCGCCGCCCGGATAACCAAAAACGTCGGTGACGCCCTCCCCTACCAGCGTCGCCCACAGTATCTCCGCGCCCGTCAGCCGCGTGGGCGTGGTCAGGTGAGCATGCGAGTCCGCGCTCTGCGTCCCGTTCGTCCTGCTCCCCTTCGCTGCCTGCTCCTGCGTCTTTGCGTTGCCCTTGTTCGCCATATCCAGCTCCTTCGTCCCTTCCCCGTGCCCTGCTCCGTTGGCTGCCGCCCGGCCGCTGCTCTGCTTCGGCCGCTGCTCTCCGGCATCTGCGCGCACCCTGACCATGCCCGCCGCTGCCGCTCGTCTCCGCGTTTACGTCGTCGCCCCTTCCGAAGCCGACGTCACCCGATCCACATACTTGCGAAATACGCCCTTCGGCCACCGCAGCGCCGGCGCCTTGAAGTCCTTGAGTCGCGCCGCCATCTCCTCCGCGCTGATCTCCACGTCCAGCCTGCGCCCGGCCACGTCAAAGTGAATCATGTCGCCCTCGCGCACCGCTGCGATCGGTCCGCCCACAAACGCCTCCGGCGCCACGTGCCCGGCGGTGAAGCCCCGCGTCGCCCCGCTGAAGCGCCCGTCCGTCAGCAGCGCCACCGACTGGCTCAACTCCGGCATCCCGCTGATCGCCGCCGTCACCTGCAGCATCTCGCGCATGCCCGGGCCGCCCTTCGGGCCTTCGTAGCGGATCACCACCACGTCGCCGGGACGGATTCCCCCCGACTGCACCGTCTTGAAGCAGTCCTCTTCGCAGTCGAAAACTCGCGCCGGACCCCGGTGCTCGTAGCGGCCGGCCGCGGCAATCTTCATCACGCAGCCCTCCGGCGCCAGGTTCCCTTTCAGAATCACCAGGCCCCCGTTCGGCTTGAGCGGCTGCTCGAAGGTGTAAATCACATCCTGCCCCGGCGTCTCCTTCGCCAGCGCCGCCTCTTCCGCCAGCGTCTTTCCGCTGATCGTCAGCGTCGCACCGTCCGCGTAGCCCCCGTCGATCATCCGCTTCGCCAGCAGCCGTGAACCGCCTGCCGCCTGGTAGTGCCACGCCATGTACTTGCCTGAAGGCGTCAGATCGCAGATAAACGGCGTGCGCTTTGAAATCTCGTCAAAGTCATCGATCGACAGCGCAATGCCCATCTCCTTCGCAATCGCGAGCAGGTGCAGCACCGCGTTCGTCGAGCCTCCGCTCGCCGCCACGCTCGCTATCGTGTTCTCCAGGGCCTTGCGCGTGATGATCTGCGACGGCCGGCGATTGGCCCGCACCGCTTCCATCAGCATGTGGCCCGCCTTGCGCGCGGACTCCAGCTTGCCCGCGTCCGTGGCCGGAACCCCCGACAGCTCGATCGGCGATATCCCCAAGATCTCCGCGCTCATCGCCATCGTGTTGGCCGTGAACTGCCCGCCGCATGCCCCCGCGCCCGGGCACGCATTGGCTTCCAGCGTCTCCAGTCCCGCATCGTCGATCCGGCCCGCCGCGTGCGCGCCGATCCCCTCGAATACGTTCTGGATCGTAATGTCGATCTGCTCGCCTTTGCCGCCCTCGATCCGGCCCGGCGCAATCGATCCCCCGTAAAGCATCATCCCCGGTATATCCACCCGGCACAGCGCCATGATGATCCCCGGCATGTTCTTGTCGCAGCCCCCGATGCCCGCCAGTCCGTCAAACAGATTCCCCCGCGCCACCAGCTCGATCGAATCGGCAATCACCTCCCGCGATACCAGCGAGGCCTTCATGCCCTGCGTGCCCATCGTGATCCCGTCGGAGATCGTGATCGTGTTAAACTCCATCGGCGTCCCGCCCGCCTCGCGAATGCCCTGCTTCAGCGCCTCGGCTATCTCCCGCAGATGCACATTGCACGTGCCGATCTCCGTCCACGTATTCGCAACCCCGATAATCGGCTTGTGCAGATCGTCCTTCGCGAATCCCGCTCCGCGCAAATACGATCGCGCCGCGGCCCGGCTCGGTCCCTCGGTCAATGGAATGCTCTGGCGTTTGCCTGCGATGGTCACTCTGTCTCCTTCTTCGCTGTGCTCTTTTTTTCGCCCGGCCTGCCGCTTGCGCCCGTATCGGTCCGGCTGGCCCCGCAACTACGGCCGTCCTCGGCCGCGCCTGCTTACTTCGCCTTCAGCCACACCGCCCCATCGTGCGCGGCTTCAAACCGGTCCAGCTCCGCCGCGTGGCGCAGCGTCAGTCCGATATCGTCCAGCCCTTCCAGCAGGCAGAACTTGCGGAACGGATCGATCTCGAACCTGGCGCTGAATCCGCGCCCGTCCGTCACCGTCTGCGCCTCCAGAGACACCGTCAGTTGATAGCCCGGAATGCTCTCCGCGTTCCGCAGCAGCGCATCCACATCCGCCTCGCTCAGTCGCGCCAGCACAATCCCGTTCTTGCCCGCGTTGGAAAAGAAAATATCGGCAAAGCTCGGCGCAATCACCACCCGGAACCCGTAGTCGCTCAGCGCCCACGCCGCGTGCTCCCGGCTCGATCCGCAGGCGAAGTTCTTCCCCGCCACAAGAATCTGCGCCCCCTTGTACCGCGGATCGTTCAGCACAAACTCCGCCACCGGCTCGCCTTCCGGCGTCTGCCGCCAGTCAAAGAACAGAAAATCGCCGTAGCCCGTGCGCTCGATGCGCTTCAGAAACTGCTTGGGAATAATCTGGTCGGTGTCCACGTTCGTCCGGTCCAGCGGCGCCACCGGCGAGGTCAATGTCTTAAACGGTTCCATTCCGAATCTCCAGCAACATCAAAAGGCTTGAATTATGGCGCCGGTCGCCTGACCGGCTCTCGTGCGGATCGGCTGACCCGCGCTTCCCTGCTTCGCGATGCTTCTGCTGCCTCCGACTCGCGTCTTAAGCCGTCGCCTCGCCTCGGACTTCCCAGCTGCGGATGTCCACAAAGTGTCCCGCGATCGCCGCCGCCGCCGCCATCTCCGGCGAAACCAGGTGCGTGCGCCCGCCGCGGCCCTGCCGCCCCTCGAAGTTCCGGTTGCTCGTCGATGCGCACCGCTCCCCCGGAGACAGAATGTCCGGGTTCATGCCCAGGCACATCGAGCAGCCGGGCTCCCGCCAGTCAAACCCCGCCTCGATAAAAATCCGGTCCAGGCCCTCTTCTTCCGCCTGCGCCTTCACCTGCTGCGAGCCCGGTACCACCATGGCGCTCACATGGCTCGACACCTTGCGCCCCGCGGCGATCTTCGCCGCCGCCCGCAGGTCTTCAATGCGGCCGTTGGTGCAGGAACCGATAAACACGCGGTCGATCTGGATCGCATCCAGCGGCGTCCCCGCCTTCAGGTCCATGTATTCCAACGCCCGCTCGAACGATTTGCGATCGATCTCGCTCGCCGCGCTCGCCGGGTCCGGCACCTGCGCGCTCACCGGCGCCACCATGCCCGGGCTCGTGCCCCAGCTCACGTACGGCACCAGCGTCGCCGCGTCAATCGTCAGCTCGCGGTCGAACTGCGCCCCCGCATCCGTCGGCAGCTTGCTCCACTCCGCCACCGCCCGGTCCCACTCCGCGCCCTGCGGCGCAAAGCGGCGGCCCTGCAGATACGCGAACGTCGTCGCGTCCGGCGCGATCATGCCCGCGCGCGCCCCCGCTTCGATGCTCATGTTGCAGATCGTCATCCGCCCTTCCATGGACAACGACCGGATCGCCGAGCCCGCATACTCGATCACGCAGCCCGTCGCTCCGTCGGTGCCGATCTTGCCGATGATGGCCAGAATGATGTCCTTCGCCGTCACCCCCAGCGGCAGCTTGCCCTCCACCGCAATGCGAAACGTCTGCGGCTTCGTCTGCGGCAGCGTCTGCGTGGCCAGCACATGCTCCACTTCGCTGGTGCCGATGCCGAAGGCCAGCGCCCCGAACGCCCCGTGCGTCGATGTGTGCGAGTCGCCGCAAACAATCGTCATCCCCGGCTTGGTCAACCCCTGCTCCGGACCCACCACGTGCACCACGCCCTGGTTCGGCGAGTCCACATCGTAAAGCTCCACCCCGAAGTCCGCGCAGTTCTGCCGCAGCGCCGCAATCTGCGTGGCTGAAATCTGGTCGATGATGTTCAGCCGCCCCGCCTTCGTCGTCGGCACGTTGTGGTCCACCGTCGCCACCGTGCGGTCCGGCCGCCGTACCTGCCGCCCCGTCAGCCGCAGACCTTCAAACGCCTGCGGCGATGTCACCTCGTGCACCAGTTGCAGATCGATGTAAAGCAGCGTGGGCTCGCCCTTCGGCTCCACCACCACATGCTGCTCCCACACCTTCTCGAAGAGAGTTTTTGCTACGCTCATGTACGACAGCTCCTGACTTCCTGTTCCGATCTTGAGACTTTGTCTAACCGCTCAGCTTGTCATCCTGAGCGGAGTCGGCCGCGTTCTTTGCGGCAAAACCAGGCTGAAGGATCTCCGCGCGCTTCTGCCGGCGCATGGCTCGCCTGCTAGCGGCCGGCCGCCGATAGCTGCTCCTTCACCGTCTCCCGCACCTTCGCCCCCATCTCCCGGGTTGAAAGCACGGTCACGCCTTCTCTGTTGCCCCGCGCCAGGTCCGCCGTGCGGTAGCCCTGCTCCAGCACCTTGCGCACCGCGCTGCGGATCGCCGCTGACTCGGCCTCGAGCTTCGCCGTGAGGCGCAGAATCATCCCCGCCGTCAAAATCGCGCCCAGCGGATTCGCCAGACCCTTGCCCGCGATATCCGGCGCCGAGCCGTGCACCGGCTCATACAGATCCACCTTGCCCCCGATCGTCGCCGAAGGCAGCATCCCCAGCGATCCGGTGATCACCCCCGACTCATCGGTCAGAATGTCCCCGAACAGGTTCTCCGTCACCACCACGTCAAAATCCCGCGGCCGGTTCAGTATGTGCATCGCCATCGCGTCCACATACTGGTGCTCCAGCGTCACGTCCGGAAACTCCTTCGCCACCTCCGTCACCGTCGCCCGCCACAGTTGCGATACCTCCAGCACGTTGGCCTTGTCCACGCTGGTCACCTTCTTGCGCCGCTGCCGCGCCAGCTCAAATGCCACCCGCGCCACCCGCGCCACTTCCTCGCGCCGGTAAATCATCGTGTTGAAGGCCGTGCCGGTCTCCTTGTTCCACTCCCGCGGCTTGCCGAAATACGCCCCGCCCAGCAGTTCGCGCACAAACAGGATGTCCGTGCCCTCAATTACCTCCGGCCGCAGCGGGCTGTTCACCGTCAACTCTTTGAATGAAAAGCACGGCCGCAGATTGGCGAATCCCCCCAGCGCCGCCCGGATCGCCAGCAGTCCGCCCTCCGGCCGCTTGTCCGGCGGCAGCGCGTTAAACTCGTTGCCCCCCACCGCCCCCAGCAGCACCGCATCCGACGCCAGCGCCGCATCCAGCGTGTCCTGGGGCAGCGGCGTCCCGTCCTCGACAATCGCCACTCCTCCGATGCGCTTCTCCATGAATGCAAAGTCGTGGCCGCCCAGCGCCGCAACTTCCTTCAATACGGCAACCGCTTCGCCGGTCACCTCAGGGCCAATGCCGTCGCCCGCCGTTACAAGAATCTTCAGATTCATTCGCCTGTTCTCAGCTCGTTGTCATCGGTTGTCGGTTGTGGAGTCATCCAGGCCGTTCGTCCTGCGCTCCGGCTGCTTCAGTCCAGCTCGCTCACCGGCTCGCTGCGCCGCTCGCGAATAGCGTCGGGCAGCAGGCCGATCAGATCCTGATCGTAGATATTCTTCTTCCGGTCCGCCAGCGCCACAAACCGGTAGTACACGTGCTGCAGCTCGTCCCGGCTTACCGCGAATCCCAGCTGCTCCAGCCGGTGCCGCAACGCCGCCCGTCCCGAGTGCTTGCCCAGCACCAGATGCGTCTTTGACACCCCCACCAGTTGCGGCGTCATGATCTCGTAGCACAGCGGATTCGCCAGCACCCCGTGCTGGTGAATCCCCGACTCGTGCGCAAACGCGTTGGCGCCCACGATCGCCTTATTCGGAGACGGCCTGAAGGTGATCAGGTTTCCCAGCACCTCGCTGGTGGGATAAAGCTGGTCCAGCTTGATGCTGTTCGTCAACCCGTACCGGTCGCTGCGCACATACAGCGCCGCCGCAATCTCTTCCAGCGCCGCGTTGCCCGCCCGCTCCCCGATGCCGTTGATCGTGCACTCCACCTGCCGCGCTCCGCCCTGCACCGCCGCCAGCGAGTTCGCCACCGCCAGGCCCAGATCGTCGTGGCAGTGCGAAGAAAGGATCACGCCCTTTTCATCCACGCCCGGCACCCGCTCCCGCACCTCGCGGAACATCGCCCCGTACTCCTCCGGCGTCGTATACCCCACCGTGTCCGGCATGTTGATCGTGGTCGCGCCCGCCTCCACCGCGATGCGCACCATCTCCACCAGGTAATCCCGGTCTGAACGCGTCGCATCCTCCGGCGAAAACTCCACGTCGTCGCACAGCGACCGCGCCAGCCGCACCGACTCGCCGCACAGATCCAGCGCCTCGGCCCGGCTGATCTTCAGCTTGTACTCAAGATGAAGGTCGCTCGAGGCCAGAAACACATGGATCCGCGCCCGCTCGGCAAACTGCAGCGCCCGCGCCGCCATCTCGATGTCCTCGGTCTTGGCCCGCGCCAGCGATGCGATGCGCGGCTTCCGGATCGCCTGCGTAATCGTCGCAATGGCCGCAAAGTCGCCCTCCGAGGCCATCGCGAACCCCGCCTCGATGATGTCCACGCCCAGATCCTCCAGGGCATGCGCCATCGTCAGCTTTTCCTGCGTCGTCATGCTGCAACCCGGCGACTGCTCGCCGTCGCGCAGCGTGGTGTCGAAAAAATAAAGGTGGTTGGAGATCATACGTTTGCCTGCCGCGGATTCCGACCTCCGCCAGCTTTCTTATTGTCGCCGATGCGGGCAATATAAGGCAAAGTTATATTTGTTTTATCTTCCATTACAATTATTTATACTGTGGAAGCACGCCACGGAGCGGCCCATGGATCTCAGCCAGCTCGAAACCTTCCTCGCCGTCGCTGAAGAACATAGCTTCTCCCGCGCCGCCGCGCGCCTGCACCGCACCCAGCCCGCCGTCAGCCAGGTCATCCGCAAGCTCGAGCTCGCCGTCGGCGAGTCCCTCTTCGACCGCGCCGCCCGCGACGGCTCGCTCACCGCCGCCGGCGCTCTCCTGCGCGACTACGCCGTCCGCCTGCTCGCCCTGCGCCGCGAAGCCGCCGGGGCCCTCGACGAGCTCAAAAGCCTCGAGCGCGGCCACCTCCAGCTGGCCGCCAACGAGTACACCTGCCTCTACCTGCTTCCCGCCATCCACGCCTTTCGCCGCGAGTTCCCGCACATCGACGTCACCGTGCAGCGCATGCTGGCCTCGCGCATCCCCGAGGAGCTCGCCCGCCGCAGCTTCGAGCTCGGCGTCATCTCCTTCCGCCCCGACCCCGCACAGATCCGCACCATCTCCGTCTACGGCGACAGCCTCGACTTCATCGTCAGCCCCGACCACCCCCTCGCCCACGCCCGGCACGTCTCCATCCGCGACCTCGGACGCGAAAACTTCATCGCCCACAACGTCGCCTCGCCCCTCCGCCGCAAGGTCATTGAGGCCTTCCAGCGCCATCGCACACCCCTCCACATGGGCATCGAGCTGCCCACCATCGAGGCCATCAAGCGCTTCGTCGCCATGGGCAATGGCGTGGCGCTCGTGCCCCATCTCACCGTCGCCCGCGAGCTTGAAACCGGCGAGCTCGCGCGCGTCCCCGTCGACGAGCTGGAGATGCGCCGCGTCCTCCGCCTCGCCTGCCGCCGTCAGGGCACGCTCTCCTACGCCGCCAAGGCCTTCCTCGGCACCCTCAAAAAGCTCGCCGAGCAGCAGGGCCCCCCATTCTTCTACCAGGTCGAACGAACCGGATGACACCCTGCCATCCCCCCGAAAGCCGCCGTCCGCGCCCCCGTTTTCCCCACTCCCCATTCCCCGTCTCCTGCGTCTAAGCTGCATGAAACATCGTTGCCAACCCCGATGAAAGTGTGGGACGCGCCGCAACTGGCTCCGGCCATTTACAATTCTTGAAGAACGGGGCTCGGGGTTTCCGGAGCGCCGGACCAGTGCGCGGAATTGTTGCTTTGAACCCAACCCGCACGGTTGCGAAGTGGTGAGGATCAGGATCGAATGAAGAAGATCGCCTTTTTAGTCGCTTTACTGGCCGCAGGCGTGGCTATGGGCCGCGCACAGGAGAGCCGGCAGGACATCAGCTTGAGCGGATTCGGCCTGATTGAGCCGTTCATGGCTTCTACCACCACCACGCAGGTCAACTCCACCCCTGCCTATGGTGCGTTGCTCAGCTACCGCTACATGCTTTCACCTTCCACCGCGCTCGAGGCCAATTACGGGATCACCTACGAGAACAGCATCGGGTATTACGTAAACCCCAACCACTACAAGATCCTCACCCGTACCCAGGAAATTTCAGCTGCTTTCGTTAAGTCGTTTGTCTTCCGCAACTGGAATCCATTCGTCGAAGCCGGCCCGACCGCGGTCATCTTTCTGCCCATCGTCAACTCCGGCACCACCACCCTCGACTCCAAGCAGCAGACTGAAATGGGCGGCGTCTTCGGCGCCGGATTCGCCTATGAGATCAGCCCCAGCTTCGACATCCGCGCCGAATACCGCGGCCTGCTCGTCAAGGTGCCGAACTTCGGCGACACCCAGTTGAGCTCCAATCGCTGGTATGTCATCTCTGCCCCCACCATCGGCGTAGCCTACCACTTCTAAAATCTCGCGTAAGCGCAAAACTTTCGAGGGGATCGGCGCGCGCCGATCCCCTCGTTCGTTGCTGCGCCAATCCTCGCCCGGCGCTCAGCGCGCCTCCTGGTAGCGGCCCAGCTCCTTCACCATCCCGCAGTGCTCCGCCAGCGCCTCCACGGCGCGCGCGCCCTCCGCGCCCGACCCGATCTGGCAGTCTACATAGAAGATGTACTCCCATGGTTTGCCCTGCACCGGCCGCGACTCGATCTTGGTCAGGTTGGTCCCGATCGCGCTCAGCGCGCTCAGCGCCGCCACCAGCGATCCCGGCCGGTTCTCCAGAGAGAAGGCCAGGCTCATCTTGTTGGCTCCCGCCTCCGTTTGCGCCTCGGCCGCGCGATGCACCAGGAAGAACCGCGTATAGTTCTCCGCGTTGTCCTCGATGTCGCGCAGCAGAATCTCCGCGCCGTAGTGCGCCGCCGCGGCCGCGCTGGCAATGGCCCCCACGCTCGCGTCGCCCAGCTCCATCAGGTGCTTCACGCTGCCGGCCGTGTCATAAAACCCGATCGCCTTCATCCCCTTGTGCGCGCCCAGAAAACTCCGGCACTGCGCCAGCGCCACCGGATGCGAGTACACGCGCTCCATCTGTTCCACCGCCGCTCCCGGCACGCCG
>JAKCDN010000064.1 GCA_021841795.1 Acidobacteriota bacterium
CCCGCGGCAACTGCAACACGTCGCTTGCGCGGCATGTTCCAGTGCTTCGGCGCTGCCGACGGCGCGGCTCTTCTCGATAGAAGCGAGTCAGGCATGGGTCAGACCCAGAATACGACGGGCGCGCGGTCTATCGCGATCCTATTGCTGAATCCGGTCGGGCAGGAGCCGCCCACCATCCATAAACAAGCAGCAGCGCCAGCAAAAGCAGAATCGCGCCCAGCACCAGCACGCTGCCTTCCGGCCCCACACTGCCGCCGCTCCAGAACGGATTGCCCAGCGGGCCGCTCTCGAAAAGTGAGCCGTGCGGCGATTGCCCGCTGTCTGCGGCCCCGTAGAAAAACGTCTCGCCCCAGTCCCATCCGGCATGACAGCCGATGGCCCACCACGCCGAGCCTGTCACACGTAAACTGATGCAAAAAACCAGGCCGATGCAGGCCGTGGCCAGGATCCCGATGCCGCCTTCTCCCGAATTCGCAATGTGTATCGCGCCAAACAAGGTCGAGGTAACCCACGCCGCATACCAGAATTGATTGCCATCGTGGGACGCGGACCTCATGCGAAGGATGATGCAGGCAACCAGGCCCAGTAAAGCCGCCGCATACACACCCCGCGAAGCGCTGCCGCCGACAAAGGCCGCCAGTCCTGCGCAGACCGCCGCTATCGTGCCAAGCGCCCACCAGAAGCTGATGCCGCGCGAGAGAGTGAACTGCAGATAGCAGCGGAACGAACCTTCCTCATAGCATCCCGTCAGCAGAAAAACCCCACCCCACATCAGGGCATACCGCGCGATCGCCAGGCCTGCAAGCTCTCCCTGCGCAAGGTGCAGCCAGCCGCCGGCATGCAAGCCGGCTACCAGCGAGGAAATGCCCAGGAAACCGGCCGAGAGCCCGATCAGGAAATGTCGCGGACGGTGTGTTCCGGCAAGGTTGTAGTCCACCAGACGCCGCTGCTCGATCACGCCCACCAGCGCAACTGAACCAATAAGCGCAATCAGGCTCGCCGCTTCCAGGAAAAATGCTGACACCGGCTCCAGCTTGTCGAGGTTGCCGTCAAAAAGTTGCAGGCGAACCATGATCGCCGTGCTGATGGGCAAAAAAAAGAATAAAAACAGGAACAGAGCCAATAATGCCGACCAGCCCGCGCGCAATCCCTCGCCGCCGATGAATATCCAGCGCAAGCCATGGTAGGGCTCCTCATCCGGAACCGATTCCGGCGCATGAAAAGTTATCCCCTGCTCCGCCCCGTTTGTTGGGACTTCAGCCCCGGACGCCTCGCGGCGGTTCGTATCCCCCGGCTCTCCCGGCTTCGATAGCTCTTGCGCCATGCTCGCTTCTCGCGGAACCACTCCCACTCTGGCATTCTACTGAACGCGCCGCTCGCGTTCAGGGCGGCAAAGCACCGGCCGCAACCAGACCTGAAGCTCCACCTGCCGCAACTTTTTCCGCCAGGAGTTGCTGATAATTTCCCCCATCCGGCGCACAATCAATACAGTGAGCAGCAAACAGCGGCTCCTGAAAGTACAGGCAATCCTGCCGCAGAAAAGTTGGAGTGAAGAACCGGCCCTCCTCGACCCTGCACCGACGCAATTTTCGCTCCCAACGCCGGCTGTTGCTCTCTGTCGATACCGCCTAACTCCTTTGCGGTCTAGATTCTGGCCGCAAGCTATTGAAAATGGGAATCTTAGTCATTTTCACTCGGCGTATACCGCTGAAAATAAAGATCTTGTTTGCAGGATATATCCAAAATAAAATTAGCGCGCCCGCGCTGCGCAATTGCACCGGATTCAGTGCGGAATTGCGGCTTTTTGCACCGGAACCGGTGCAAACCAGCGCCTGGACCCTGCCCAGGACCGCTTGCTTCCTCGCACTCCCTGACCGTGCCTGGTGTCCCCGGCTCTCATCGCCACGGATGGTTCGCCGTCGGCCGTTCCGCGGCAGGCCGGCCTCCACCGGCGTCCGTTTCCGCCCGTCGGCGGGGCTCACAATGCGCTGCGGAGTGCTGCCGTCCCACTGGTTCGCAGGCCGTCCGGCCGGGGCCGTGCATCGGCCCTGTCTGCAAGCTGGCGTCGAGCCGAAGCCGTCCTATCGGTAGCGCCTCGTAGCCTTCACCACGATGGAGAATACCCCCGACTCGTCGCGCGCCACCACCAGCGAAACGTGACGGTTGATCGCCACCTCCGCTTGCAGTAACTGCTCGCTGGCCGTGTCCACATCGGTTGCATAGGTTAAGGTTACGATGCGGCCAAACTGCTCCTGGACAGTGATCCGCGAGGTGGAGTTGCCAAAGGCGCCAAGATAGTTGGGATCGACCTTGACCGATCCGGCCCCAAAAAGCTTCTGAATGCGGCTGCTGACGGTTGCGTTGAGAGCGCCGCCGAGAATCGCATCGGTAGGGTTGGTAATGGTTTGTTCCTGCTGCTGCTGCGTGTAGAGCCGCTGCTGGCTCGCGGCGTGGCCTAGCGCCAGCAGTGAAACCACGTCGGCCTCAGGCAAAGGAGGATCGCTGCGGTAATTGACGGCGAGCTTCTGCAATGTGCCATGCAGGCCAAGCGAAATATCGTAATCCTCCACATGCGCCGTGGCGCTCAGGTTGATATTCGGCTCGATGCGCACGGGATTGGTAAAGGTGACGTCGCCGCGCTCCAGATCGTAGCGCGTCCCGGCAATCAGAGCGCTGCCTTCCGTAATGGCAACGCGGCCCAGAAGCGACGGCGAAGCCAGAGTGCCGCGCAGCCGCAGGTCCACGTTACCCGCAAGCTTGGCAAACGCATTCTGGAAGCTCAACTGCGGAGAAGAGACAATGTGAACGTCAAGCCGCAGGTGATTCGAGGGAGCGTCCGGCGGCGCCACGGTCTGCACTGCACTGCCTGCCTGGCCGGCCAGCGATGCAAGGTCAAGATCGGGGCTGACGGAAAAACGCGTGATCAGCACGTCGCCGCTCAGGAGCAGATTATTCTGAGGGCCACGCAGATGCAAAGTCGCATCTGCGAGCGAGCTGACTCCGTCCGGATAACGAATATGCACTTCGTTCCCTGTCACCGATAGATCGGCGAATAGCCCATGCTGGTAGGCAAGATACCCTCCCAGATTCAGCAGGCCGCCGCCGCTCATCGCAGTCAGGGATTTGACTTCCAACCGATTTTGATTGAATACGAGCGTACCGTGCAGTTGGCTTAGTCCGTTGGGAAGATCGCCAAACGAAAGCGCGCCGTTTTCAAAATCGATCTGCCCCTGCAGATTGGGCGCATTGAGAGGACCGTGGGCCTGGACCTGGAAAGTGGTGGAACCGCTGGCCGTCAGATCGGGATCGATTGTCTCCGCGATTTTCAGGTTGATAGCTCCGGCCGCGGCGAGGTCGAGTTGCCGCGAACCATTGAGCGAGAGATCTCCGTACGCGCGCAGGTCAGAGTCCTCGCCCGTCACGTGCACCGGATCGAGATGAATGCGCCCGCTGGCGAACGTAGCATGCAGTCCGCCATCGCTCCGGAATTGCACGCCGGAAATAGTGAATGCCAGCTGACGCAATTGCGCTTCGCCCGCGAGAGCGTCGGGACGTGCAAGCGGGCCGCTTACCGATACTGTTCCCTCCAGGGCCGATGCTCCATCGAACGCGCCAACGCGCGCCATGCGCAGCGCCGTCCCGAGGTTAAAGCGCGAAAATGCAAGCTGGGCGCGCGTAAAATAGTCGCCTTGGAGCGCAGTCTGCCCATGCAAACGGAGCGACGCCTGATCCATTGTTGTGCTGGCGGTGTAGTTGAGAAGCGGTCCCGCAGAGTGCGCCGCGATCTGCAGAACCCCAAACCTCTGCCCGTTCAAAGCAGGGTCGGTAACCGTCGCGAGACCTTCCAGTTGCGGCTTGCTCAGCGTGCCTGAGCCGGTGAGCGCAAATGTCAGCTTGCCGGTTGCATCCAGACCGCCGCGGCGTACAACACCAAGCTGCGAGACGTCGATGTTCCTGGCTCGCGCGTCTATTGCAAAACTCTTCGTCTTAAAGTTAAGGTTCCCCGATGTGGAAAGACTGCCGCCGGCCTCGCTCGCTGTGGCGGACCCGAGCTTGAGCACGGAGTCGGAAAAAGAGCCTTCCGCGTGAAGATTGGTCACCGGCTCGTTATAAATTGTCCCTCGCGCCATTGCGAGGGATCCTGAGATCGCCGGCCCGCTGAGCGGCCCATCGAGCTCAAAGCGAGCGCTCAGAGCTCCCGCGGCCGGAAGCCGTGAAAAACCCGCGCTTGCCAGGAACGGTTGCACCTCCGCGAGGTCAACTTCGGATGCATCGACATGCGCATGGAGCACGGCTGTGGTGTCGAATCTCGGATCACGGCCGGGCGCTGCGTCCAGCGTGCCTCCCAACGCGAATCGTGCGCCTCCGTGAACGAGTTCCGCATGTTTGATTGAAATCTGCGCCGGTGCATAGTTGCCTTCAGCCGAAACCGTATCGAAGTACAGCGTTTGTTGCGATGTCGAGCCGGCTGAATCCGGCAGCTCAACAGCAAGCTGCTTGGCCTGCAGGTCTCCGGCGATGTGTGGCCGTACAAGCGAGCCGGTCCACATTCCATGAAAATCACCCTGGCCCTCCAACGTCACCGGTAGAGCCGCAACGCCGGTTCTGCCGTACCGCTTCACGCCCAGGCCGCGCAGCGCCGTATCGAACTCCGCCAGGTTGTGAGAGTGGAAGTCAATCGCCATCTCCGACGGACTGACAACGGGATAGGCGCCGAGCTTACCATGTGCTTCGAGTTCGCTTGCAGGCAGGTGCAATTCGAGCTTGCGCACTTCTACAGTTCCGCTTTGATGCGTATAGGTGGCGTCAATCGTGCCGGTTGCCGGCGCCTCGCCGGAGGGGGATTGCCGGGAAGGACTCAGACCGAGCTGCGCACTCACCAAAACAGTTCGGCTATCGCCGTGCGACCATGCAGCCGATGCGGAGCCGTTCAATCGCGCGTCCAACCCCAAACGACGGAAGGCAGGCGGGGCAACGATGTCCAGTGCAGTATCCAAGGCCACATTCTCGAAGTCCGCTTGAACCTTGCCATTGACGGGAATGATCCAATCCGGCGCTCGCACCAGGATGTTACGTTGCCCAGCGGATGCAGCGGCTCGAATTGAAGCCAGTCGGTGCGCAGAGGGATCCGTCGGCAACCAGGGCGAGAGCGAAACCATCCCCTGAATGCGGCCACCGTCATGGGTCTGGATCTCAATCTCACTGATCAGCAACTGCCTCTCATCGGCGTGAACTCTCACCTGGCCGTCGATATTTCTGGCATCGATGCCAACCCCGTTGTAAGTTGCTCCTTGCAGAAATATGCCGCCGTCGATTTGGAACGCATGTCCTCCACCTGCGGCAGTCAGATCGACACGTGCGATACCCTGCGGCGCATCGGCATAACCGGTCATGGGTTCGATAAGTCCAAGATCCAGATCGCCGAGAAGGCGCGCGTGCCATTTGGGATGCGTAAAGTCGCTGAGATCTCCGGAAATGTCCAGCGCATGCCTCTTGCCGCCGCGTCTTTCCGCAGTGACCCTCAGGGAGCGCAGATGAAGCTGTGTGCGTTCAAGATCGAGTGTCGCCTGCACCTGTCCATGGACCGCGAGGCTTTTATGCGGGATGGCGCGCGAAAGATCGAAGTCCGCAATGCCGACCTCAATACGATAAAAAGCGGGCTTGGTCCACGGCTGAGATACATAACGCATCGCAAGCGACGTATCGTCGGCGGTAAAGTCGAGCGGCATGTATCGATCTTGATAGTCGAAGCTTGCTGCACGGCAGTCGTAGTCGAGTTTGCCCCGCTCCACCGCGATTCGTCCGGCGTGTAAATTAAACAGTGTTTCGATGCCTGATTTCGACGAGCTTTGCCGCCGGCTTGGATGCGGTTGATTCGTTGAGCCGTCGGGATAAACAATGAAGTGCAGGCTGGGCCGGTCAATTTCCAGACTGCGCAGCCGAATCGTCGGACTGAAAAGATTGCGCAGACTAAGAACTACGCGCAGCCGCTCAATCCTGGCCAGAGGCGCATCCCCGGGATCTTCCAGTCCGTGAATTGTCACGCCGTCAGCCTCGGCTTCCAGGTGCAGCAGTCGCCAATGAAAAGACACGACCTCGACGTGTCCGCCAGTCATCTCTTCGATTGAGGCGATGAGCCGCTTGCGCGCCAGGTTTTCGAACGCGGCAGAACTGGCGATAAAGTAAAGGCCGGCTGTCGCCAGCGCAAGCAGGAACACCGAGCCCGCAACCGTGAGCGGAAGATGATGCAGAAGGAACCGGCGCACGCGGTCGCGCGGAGCCGGCGCCTTGGGGCGCTCCTGCTCGCCGTCAATCTTCTGCTCGTTCACTTGCGGCTTCCTTTCACGCTGTCTGGCCCAACTGCATCCTGCGGCGCCGGTGTGGCATCGGCGGCAAGCGCCGGATCGAGCAACTCCACATCACCTTGCTGGCGCAGGTTGTTCAGCCAGGCATCGAACATCACATTCACTTCCTGCTGCAACAGAATCTCTTGAATCCTTGGCGCCACCTGGCTCAATTGCGGAACCGCTTCGCCGACCGTGTACTGCGGCACCAGGGTGTCACGATAATAAGCTTCCACTTGTTTTTCGGAGATCTGAATACCCTGCCGGAACCGCTGCTCGATGAAGCGCAGGATTTCCAGCCGGTAACGGAGATATCTCTCTACACGCTGCTCGTTCAACCCGCGCGCCGCAAGAAATTTACTCCAACCTGCATCGGTGGCGCAGTTCTGCCGCACACAAACCGGCAGTTCCCGGCGGAGGTTCATGAGCCTGGCATCAACTTCCTTCTGCGTGGGTTCGATCGCCGGTATATCCTCCTGGCGAATCTGCTGCTCGATCAGTGTCCGGCTGATCAGCTTTTCCAGTGCCTGCTGCCGCGTAAGCTCCTGCTGCGGCGCGTTATTCGGATCGAGAACTGAGAGGCGGATCTCGTCGTCGAGATCACTGGCCAGTATGACGCGCCGGTTCACGACGGCGACAGCGCGGTCGAGGACCGTCCACGACGCGGTTTCCGGTTGTTGCCCTTGAGCTTTTACCGCGATGGCCCAAAGCGCGAGCAGCAGCCATAACAGCGCGCTGCTGCACGGTGCCGGACGAAATGGAGCGAACGGCTTCATCAGAAAGCTTGCCCCAGACTGAAAAAGAAGTTGATGTGAGGCGCCTGGCCGAGATACGGGCCCGTCGCAAAACCAGGGATCGTGCTCGTGGATGTCGTGGGAATTGAATAGTTAATGTTCACAGGAAAGATCGGCGGATTCAGGTTATAACTCACATCAAACCTGATGGGACCTACCGGCGTGTGGTAACGCAGGCCCGCACCCAGCGCATGCGAAGAATTGTTGAAGCTGCATGGGCCTTGCTGACCGGTTGAAGTGAGGGGGCCGGTTCCCTTGGGGTCATAGCTACCCGCCGGATAGGCAACGGCAGGGTCGGTTATAACCGCGTCTCGGCATGCCAGGCTGTCCGGCTGGCGCCCCCGGAGGAGCCGCTTCCACGCATCACCCGCATTCGTGAACACGTTCCCCATGTCATGGAAGAGCACGAAACTAACGGTGTTTCCAAACCAGGGCAGTGTGGGGGGCGGGAGCCGCAGTTCCGTGCTGTTGATCAGGGCTCCCGCGCCGCCAATCTGGTAGCCGGTCTCGGGATCGCGCGGTCCAGCGGCATTCTGGGCAAAACCGCGCAGCGAAGCCGGACCGCCGGCATAGAGCCGCTCCGGCAGCGGAATTAACCGGCTCGATCCGTTACCGAAAGCCCGAATCTGCCCGTAGCGCGTATTGCGCGCAATGACAAAGCGATCCTTGTCGAAGCTGTAGTAGCTGGAGTTCGATGTGTCGATGCGATTGAACTCAGCTTGCGCACCAAAGATGCGATCGCTCAAAAACTCTTGAAAGCTAATATATGTCCCGCGGTGCGCGTCCAGCGGCACATCGCGCGTATCGCGAATCCATGTAAATGCCGGACCTCCCACACGCGCTGCCGTAGAAAGCTCAGAGATCTCGCCCGGATACACCTGCAGGGTCGGTGCGGCCACCTTCACTCGCCGGAAGTCGATTTCATAGATGAAAGTATTGGCACGCGAGATCCAGGAACCCGGGCGGTTAAAGTTTTCCGTCAACCGAAACGCGCCTTCAAGCCGTGACGCGACATACGTCGACACATCCTGGCTATTGGCATAACCGCCCGAGAATGTGAGGCCGTAGTTTGGATTGCCTTCGATATGCGGTACCTGGTACTGAATCCCCAGGCTCTGCTCAAGCAGACCGTAGGTGCCACGAACCGACGCTGACTGGTCCCGTCCAAATAGTCCATTGCGGGTGATATCGGCCAGCACGCGTGGGCTCACCCCGGTTTTCCCGTTGGGATTGCATGCCACTCCCGCAGTGATTGCGCCCGAGCAATTGTTCTGCGGTTGCCCTGTCTGTGCCTCGAAGCCGAAACCGTAGGTCAGTGTCCAGCGCCGCGCTTCGATGGCCTGAATCAGCACGTTTTTCTGAGCCATCTCGCCATTGGGGTTGATGACGGCTGTATTCACCTCGTTAAAAAGTCCAAAATCATACAGATTGCTCTGTGTGGCGGCCAATGCATTCCGATCCAGCGGATCGCCCGCATGCACAGTGATGGCCCGGGCCACGGTTTGCGGACGCGTAGTCCCCAGGCCGGTAACAATCACGTTGTGCACAAAAGTCTGTTGCCCCTCGTCGATATGGAAGACCACATCCACCTTGAGAGAATCGACAGGGTCGGGACGCTGTGCAACACTCACGGCAACTTGCTCGAAGCCCCGGCGCAAATACTCCGTCACCAGGGCATCGTGGTCCCCGGCCAGGTTCCGCGGCGATAGCATCTGGCCCGGAGCCGTGTTCAAAAGCGCAGCTAATTTCGCCGCGGGAATGTGCTCGTTGCCCTCCAGCCGCATGGAGCCAACACGCAGCTGCGGGCCCTCGGTGATGTGATAAACAACCCTTAGCGGCGCGGTATGTGAAGTTGGATGCGGTGACTGCGCAAGCCTGTTCTGCGCGTCTCCCGATGTCTCGGGCGTACTGGTTTCAGTGGCAACCTTTACGCTTGCGAAGCCGTTGTTGCGATAGACGTTTTCGATGGCATTCACGTCGGCCGTAAGTAACGCCTGGCTGTAAAGCCCATGACGATCCAGCACGTCTGCAGCATGTACGCTGAGCATTTCGCTTAAGGTAGCCGTCGAAAAATAATGATTCCCGGTAATGGAAACCTGCTCCACCCGGCGGCGCAGGCCCAGATTTACGTTGTAGACAATCGTAACTTCAGCAGTACCGGACACCCTCCGCTGGTGATCAACGCGCGTATCGAAGTAGCCCAACTGCTGAAAATAGTCCCGCATGCGGCGGTTACCCTCGTTCAGCAAATCTTCGTCAACGCTGCCTTCCTGAAAGATGGGAACAATGCGTTTAATGCGATCAGGAGTGAGGTTGGCTCCGTGCACCTCGACACGTACTACCGGCCCGCGATTTGCGGAGAATCGATAACTAACGGATTTAGATGCCCGATCATACGTAGCCGATGCCAGTTTCACATCGGCCTCCAGGCGGCCCTCTGCCTGATAAGCCCGTAATACGCCGGTAAGGGCGCGATTCACCGTATCACGGTCGACGTGCCCGATCCTTCCCAGGTGGGCATGAAGACGAAAATCGTCCAGGCTCATTCCCGCATCACCCGTAACGGTAACCTTACCTATACGGGCACGAGGCCCAGAGACAACATGAAAGGAAACGTCTGCCAACTGCTGCTGCAAATGCGGGTGGATGGTCTGCGTAATGACCGATTCATAGTAGCCATTTTGTTCGAGCGTAGCACGCATCTGCTGAACCGCTCGCAGCATTTTCTCCTGCGTAAGGCGCGTTCCCAGATCCAGTTGGCTCGAACGCTCAAGTTGCATATTCATCGTGGCGCCGATGGCGCCATCCACTCCCACGCTTCCAATGAACATGCGTGGCGTGCCTGCGAATACGAGCGCCACTCCGTCTTTTGTGCGCGCGCCACGAACTTCTATGGTGTCGTAAAGACCAGTTGCGTAGAGCTGCCGCAAACTGCGCTTTAGGTTTTCTTCGACGAGCGGCGCCCCCTCGGCCTGCGGCAGATGGTTGACGAGCGGTTCAAGGTACCTTGCCGGAACACCCTCGAACGCAATGCTGATCACCACCTGACCTTGCCACTCAAGAAGCGAATCGTACCCTAAAGAAGATTGACGAGTGGAGTCTGAAGTACCTGCGCTTTGTCCGCCACTGTCTACGGGTAAAAATTGCACTGGTTCTGCATTGATCGCAGAACTCTGGCAGATTCCCGCGCTCGTGCCCCCGCCGGCAGCCAGAAGCGCGGCGACAATCCAAATTGCGGGTCCAGTCAGCGGCTTCATTGAACCTCTTTGCACCATGAAGCCTGGACAAAATCTGGATGGGGGAGCCGGTTCAGAGCCGTGCCTTTCTTCCGGCTTTGTCCAAGAAACCATATCGTGAAAATGGCAGCGCCGTCGCGCGCCAGATCAAGGCCCGGCCAGGCGACGTCCTCCCCGAAAACCACTGATTCATCATGGGGTGCATTAGGCCAATTTCCGACGCTTCTCTATACTATCGAGGAATGAAGCTGCCGCAAAACCGGGAGCCTGTCAACCAAGAACCGATTTCTCTTGAGAGCGTCGGCAACATTTGCCTTTCGGTGGCCGCAGCTCCTTTGGGCCGTCGTAGAAGTGGCATTCCCCTGTTGGCTTGGCCTGGCAGATCTGGGCCGCAGTAATGCGCCCTTGAACATATATGCCACAATGAGAGATACCATTGCTGAAGCAATGATCCTGGTTTTTCGATTGCGCATCAAATTCATTCAGTAGCTAATCCAGGAATGAGCATGCCCGACGCTCCCAGTTCAACACCGCTCTCCCGACACACTCGCTCCAGTGACGGCCAGAATGCCGCACAGGAACCAGGCGTGGGTAAGCCTATCGGGAACGCCGGAGCAGGATCTCATCGTTCAGCGGATGCTGAAATCCTGGCGCGCGCGCAGGCAGGCGACCACCAGGCCTTTGCTCAACTTTATGCCATGCATAAACGGCGCATTTACTCGCTCTGCCTCCGCATGGTGGGAAACGTGGCCGAGGCAGAGGATCTGACGCAGGAAGCTTTTCTGCAGCTTCACCGGAAGATCGCCACCTTCC
>JAKCDN010000065.1 GCA_021841795.1 Acidobacteriota bacterium
TCCAGCAGCCGCACCACCGCCCGCCCCGTCTCAGGAAAGAGCGTGTCGTTGTAACACGTAATGAATAGAGAAGCCTGCATCGGTTCACTCTTTCGGTACAAAACCGAAGAATATCAACCAGAAATCCGCATCATAAATGGCGAGTGGATGATTTGTCTATTGCAATCTCATGCCTATTGCAACTCGCCGTCCCGCACCTCCTGAAGCCGGAAAAACCTGCCCGCCGTGCCCCATTCGTCTACCCTCCCTTCCCAACGTCCCGGGGCCTCCATCCCTCCTTAAGTCACCCTTTCTCAAGATTTCGCGTCTAACCTATTTGGGTCAGTTCGTTCATTCCGCTTAAGCGGCCGTTCACACCTTCATCCGGCTTCAAATGCTCGTTTCCTCGGGGATGCGCAACTGTGTGGCTGCTTGTTGCAAACCGGGCCGGCTCATCCCATCCTGGTGCTGACTGCCGGATCGGTCTTGCGCAATCGCTCTTCCACTCACTTCACTTGCACAAAACAGCCTTATGATGGTTCTTTATTCCAACCGGCTCTCTTCGATGCGATCCCCATCGGCGCGCGTTCTATTTTTCTAATAGCTAGGCAACTCCTGTCGGATTCACGGGTTCTTTTCAGGAAAGGGTTCAGGATCTAACAATATGATCAAGCTGCGTTCGCTCCCCCTCTTTGTATTGGCCAGTGCTATGTGCTTCCCCGGCTTCTCCCAGGGGCAGGTTACGGCGCCCGCGGCCCGCATAGTCAACCGCATTGACGAGTCCCAGCTTGTTACCCTCAAAGGCAATATCTACCCCGCCGCCGACTCCAGGCACGACCAGGGAGTGGTTGCTGACACCTTTCCCATGTCCGATCTCGTCCTGGTTCTAAGCCGAAGCTCCCAGCAGCAGTCGGCTTTTGATGCCTATGTCGCCGGCGAGTACGACTCCAACTCGCCCAACTATCATCAGTGGCTCACCCCCGACCAGGTCGGCGAGGACTTCGGCCCCTCCCAAACCGACATCCTCACCATTACCAACTGGCTCTCCGGCCACGGCTTCTCCGTCTCCCAGATCTCAAAGGACCGCATGTCCATCCGCTTCAGCGGCACGGCCGGCCAGGTCCAGAGCGCCTTCCACACCGAGATTCACCATCTGCTCGTAAAGGGCGTCCAGCACGTTGGCAATATGAGCGACCCCCAGATCCCGGCCGCCCTCGCGCCGGTCGTCCTGGGCATCAAGGCTCTGCACAACTTTACCCCTCAGCCCGCGCATCATCTAGGCCAGCTCGTACAGCGTGACCCCGCCAACGGACAGTGGAAGCGAGTCTCCACCACTGTCGCTGGCGCCGCCACCGGCATTGCTCAATCCGCCCGGCCGCAGTTCGCCACCACCGACCAGTACGGCGACATCATCGAGGACGTCGGGCCCTGGGACTTCGCTACCATCTACAACCTCACCCCGCTCTGGAACGCCTCCACTCCCATCGATGGCACCGGCCAGACCATCGCCGTCGCCGGCACCAGTGACATTAACCTTGCCGACGTCAAGGCCTTCCGCCAGGACTTCAATCTGCCCGTCACCAACGCCGCCAACACTCCTGAAATCAAGGCCGGCGTCAACGGCTACGATCCCGGCCTCTGCACCGGATCCACCGGCAACTGCACCATCAACGACCTTATTGAGAACACGCTCGACGTCGAGTGGTCCGGCTCGGTCGCCAAGAATGCCCAGATCATCCTCGTCACCTCGGGCTACAACAAGGCCGCCACGAACGATCCCGTCTACGACTCTGCCCAATACGTCATCAGCAACAAGACCGCCCCCGTTCTCAACGTCAGCTACGGCCTCTGCGAGCTGGGCGAGGGCACGGCCGGTAATGTCAGCTACAACAACCTTTGGCAAACCGCAGCCTCTGAGGGCATCGCTGTCTTCGTCGCCGCCGGCGACTCCGGCTCGGCCGCCTGCGACCAGGGCCTCGATACCTCGCTGCCCTACGCAGCGCAGTATGGGCTCACCGTCAGCGGTCTCGCTTCCAGCCCCTTCAACACCGCCGTCGGCGGAACCGATCTCTACTGGTGTCCGATCTCCGCCTCCAACTGCTCCTCTTCCGCGGCTCAGTACTGGAATACCACCAATAGCACCACCACTAATGCCAATGCCAAGGGCTACGTCCCCGAAGTCCCCTGGAACGACACATGCGCCAGCCCCTATGGCTTCCAGGTAACCCAGGAGATCGCTTCCTACATCGGCGTCTCCGGCATCAACGACGCTGAATCCGGATGCAACTTCGCCGCCAGCACCACCTACGAGAATCAGGTCTACAGTTACCTGAGCTTCAACATGTCCTACCTGGTGGACATCGTTGCCGGCAGCGGCGGCGCCAGCAACTGCGTCGCCAACTCCTCCACTTCGACCACCACCGGCAAATGCACCTCTGGCGCCACCACCACGGGCGCGACCTCCAACCCCAGCACGGGCGCGGCACAGGCAGCTCTCACTCTCGTCAACAACGGATGGCCCAAGCCCTCCTGGCAGGCCGGCGTTCCCGGCATTCCTTCCGACGGCGTCCGGGACATCCCCGACGTCAGCTTCTTCGCCTCCGACGGCTTCCTCGGCAGCGCCTATCTCATCTGCGTCACTGAGGGCGGCAACTCCTGCACCTATTCGAGCAAGTCCGCGCCCTTCGCCCAGGAAGTCGGCGGCACCTCCGTGGCCACACCCGCCATGGCCGGTGTCATGGCCCTCATCAACCAGAAGACCGGCTCGCCCCAGGGCAACCCCAACGCCGAGCTCTATGCGCTTGGTGCCAAGCAGGGCTCCAGCCCCGGCTACGCCAGTTGCAGCGCTGAAACGGTCACGGCCGGCAGCAGTTGCTACTTCAATGACATCGACGCCGGCACCTTCACTCCGGCCAACAACAACGCTACGCCCTGCGCCGCCGGCAGCCCCAACTGCAACATCCTTCACTCCGGCGACAGCGTCGGCATTCTCAGCGGCTGGTCGGCGGGAACCGGCTACGACCTCGCCTCCGGGCTAGGCTCGCTCAATATCGCCAATGTCGTCAACAACTGGACCTCCAGCATCGGCACCAAGACCGCCACGGTTGCGGTCTCTCCCGCCTCAACTTCCATCGCTGTCAGCCAGACCCTCAGTGTTCCCGTCACCGTCAGCGGCTCCAGCGGAACCCCCACCGGCACGGTCACTCTCTCCGGCGGCGGCTACACCTCCACACCCGGGCAACTCGTAAGCGGCGCTTACACCTTCACCATTCCCGCCTACAGCCTCTCCGGCGGCAGCCAGACTCTCACCGTTAGCTATAGCGGCGATTCCAACTATGCCCCGGCCAGCGGCAGTGGTAACGTCACGGTCAGCAAAATAACCGCCACCGTCTCCGCCACGCCCTCATCCGCCGCCATCAATTCCAACCAGACCCTCACCGTCACCGGCACCGTAACCGGCGCCGGCGCAGCGCCCTCCGGCACCGTCTACATCACCGACGGCAGTTACACTTCCTCGGCGGCTACGCTCTCTAACGGCAGCTACTCCATCACCATCACGCCCAACTCGCTCACTACGGCTGGACTCAACGCCCTCGTCGTCAACTACAGCGGCGATGCCAGCTACAGCCCCGCTACAGGATCTGCGGCGGTAACTGTAACTTACATTCCGGTCCTCAATCCAACCGTCACGGTCACACCCGCCAGCACCACGGCGGACTCCGGTTCGCCGCTGCTCGTCACCGTCACCGTCAATGGCCCCACCGGAGCAACCACGTACCCCACCGGAACCGTCACCCTCTCGGGTAGCGGCTACTCGCCCACCGCGCAGACCCTCGTCAACGGCAGCACGCAGTTCAACATCCCTGCCAACACGCTCAACTCCAGCCCCAACTCCACGGTTCAGGACGTCCTTACCGCAACCTACGCTGGCGACCCCAGCTATGCTCAGGCCGTCGGCTCGACAACCGTAACGGTGAGTCAGTCCTCTTATTCGCTCTCGGCTGCAACGCCCTCGCCGGCGTCGGTACAGCCCGGCTCATCGACGACCACCACAATTACCGCGGCCTCTTCGTCTGACTTCACCGGCACACTCACCTTCACCAGCGCCTCCTGCGTGCTCACCGGCAAGCCTTCCGGCGCCGTCAGCGTTCCCTCCTGCGCGCTCACCGGCAGCGGCGCCATCACCTTTGCCAACGGTGCGCCTTCAGGACCGGTTACCTACACCGTGAGCACCACCAACGCCTCCTCGGCTTCGGCGGCCGACCGACCGCAAACCGGATGGGACAAGAAACCGCTCGAAGTTGCCGCCTCGCAGCGCCCGGCGCAAAATCCCGGCAAACCCGCCGCTCCTGCGCCCTGGTTTGTTGCTGCGGGTAGCAGCGTCTTCGCCGCATTCCTTGTCTTCCTCGTACCCGCCGCTCCGCGCAAGTGGCGTAAGATGTTCAGCTTCATCCTGGCGGTTGCCGGCTTCAGCTTCCTCCTCGCCGGCTGCGGCAGCAGTCAGGGGTACGGCGGATATGGCTACGGAGGCGGCAACGGGCCCACCCAGGCTACGCCCACCGTCAAGGTCACCGTCAATCCAACCGCGGTGACTCTGGGCAGCAGTTCCACCGTCACGGTGCAGGTCACCGTCACGGGAACCAGCGGTACGCCGACCGGCTCCGTCAGCTTCAGCGGCGGCGGCTACACCTCGCAATCTGAAAACCTCGCCTCGGGCACCTACACCTACTCCATCCCGGCCAACTCCTTCACTCAGGTCGGGAGCGACACGCTCACGGCAAGTTACAGCGGCGACACCAACTACATCTCCGCCAGCGGCACGGCTACGCTGACCGTCAACAATCAACCCACCACCGCCGGCAATTACACCTTCACCGTAACCCCGACCAGCAGCGTCACCACCACCGCGGTCCCACCCTCCACCACCTTTACCCTGACCGTCAATTAGTGACCGCCGCAAGTCCTAACCCTGCTGTCCTATCCTTTCGCCGCACCGCTGGGCGAGAGCATAGGGCAGCAGGATCAGCCTGCCGGCACTCCATCCTCCGGCCCCAATTCCGTACAGCAAAAACCGCAGCTTGCGCTCGGGTTTTCATCCTCTGCACAATCCAGCCTTTGGCAGTCCGGCCCTTACTGAGCCCGCGCCTCGATTGCGTGCTGCAGGCTCGCGTTTCTGCGCGCGTCTCCTCTTGCGGCCGGCAGAGTAGCCCACGACTAGCCGCTGCGGACGGGCACACTCCCCACAATGCGATCGGGCATTCCCGCGCCGCGGCGGGAACAAATTCAATCTTGGAGAACCGGTTCCGGCGAGAACAAAGCGCATGGTGCGCCGGTAATTGATCTACGCTCCCAAATCCCGGCCCTTCGCCTCAGGCCCGAAGGCGCAGAGGCCGGCCAGCACTACAATCGATCCCGCCTCGAATGCTGCCAGGGACCACGCATAGCCGAAGCTGCGGCGCAATGCGAACTCAATGCCGACCGACGGTGCGCCCGCCAGCATTCCAAGCTGGTACACCACCCCGGGAAACAGGCTGCGCACTGCCGGCGGCGATAGCTCGTTCAGATGCGCCGGCACCACCCCGAACACGCCCTGCACTCCAAACTGCATCGCGAACGCGCCTGCGGCCAGCGCCATGGCCGACCCGCCAAACGCCCATGCCGGCAAGGCGGCCAGGGCCACCCCAAGCGCCGCCAGGATGCTCCACCGTCGCCCCAGCGTCTGCGACAGATGACCCACCGCAAGCGCTCCCAGGATCGCGCCCACATTGTAGAGAATCGCCAGATTCGATGTCGCCAGCGTCGAAAAACCGTGCGCCGCTCGCAGAAAATCCGGATATAAATCCTGCGACCCGTGCGAAAAGCAGGTGATGACCGTCATGAAAGCAGCAAGGTACAGGAACGTGCCCTTGTGCTCCCACACCGCCCGTGCCGCCACGCCCATGTCCGCCGGCCGGTTGCGGCGCCACGCCTCGGGCTCCGGCGCCAGCCAGGCCAGCAGTACAATCGGGCCCGTCAGCGCCAGACCGCCCAGAAAGACTGACTGCCAACCCAGTCGTGGCGCCACCACAGGCATCGCGGCTGCGGCCAGCAGATAACCGGCGGAATAACCCGCCTGCAGGATGCCGCTGAACAGGCCCCGCAACCGCCCCGGTGAGCTCTCAATCACCAGCGAAGCGCCAACTCCCCAGTAGCCCCCCATGCCCACGCCGTAAAGCGCCCTCAGCAGGAGAAACATGCGGTAGTTCGGCGCAAACGGCGTCAGCGCGGAAACCGCTGAGAAGAACAGCACGCATGCAATCAGTGGCCCGCGCCGCCCGTATCGGTCCGCCAGCGCGCCCAGCACCAGCGCACCCAGCGGGCGTGTAATCAGCGTGACCGTGATCGACCAGACGATCGCCGCCTTGCTCACCGCAAAGCGCGCAGCCAGTGCATCGAGCAGGAAGATGAGAATAAAAAAGAAATACGCATCGAGAATCCAGCCCAGGATTCCCGACGCCACGGCAAACCGCCACCGCATCGTGTTTGGGGATATCGCGGATTGCTCGCCCAGGTTGGTCTCCTTCAGAGGCGTTGCTGCGTCAGCCCGCCGTCCACCACAAGCACAGAGCCGGTTGCATACGGCAGTTCGCCGCGCGCCAGCACGCTCACCGCGCTGGCCACATCGGCCGCGGTGCCCCAGCGCTTCTCAATCAGCAGTCCCGATGCAATCAGCGTGTCGTACTTGCCGCGCACCCCTTCCGTCATATCGCTCTCGATAATGCCGGGCCGCACTTCGTACACGCCGATGCCGAACTCCGCCAGACGCGCCGCCCACAGGCGGGTCGCCATTGCGACACCGGCCTTTGACAGGCAATACTCGCCTCGATTCGTGCTCGCCACCGTCGCCGACACCGAACCGATGTTCACAATAGCCCGATGTCCCGCGCCCAGGCTCTCATGTTGCCGGATCATCCACGCCGCTGCTGCCTGCGTCAAGAAATACGGCCCCTTGAGATTCGTCGCCATGACCGCGTCAAAGTGCTCCTCGCGAGCCTCAAGAAGGTCGGCGCGTACCGGCGGCGCAATGCCGGCGTTGTTCACCAGCACGTCAAGCCGCCCGAACCGCTCCTCGACTGCAAGAAGCAGACGCGCCCGCGCCCGGCCTTCGGCCACATCGGCCTGTACGTAGAGCGCGCCGAAGCCTGGCTCCCCGTGGCAGCATTCGTTGATCAGCTCAACCGCGTCCTTCGCCTCTTCCACGCTACGCCTGCCCGAGATCGCCACCGCGTAGCCGTCGTCCGCCAGCCTGAGAGCAATGCCCAGGCCTATGCCACGCGCGCCGCCCGTCACCAGCGCCACTCGCTTTGCCATCTTCCCTCGCCCTCTTTCCCCGCACCGCCGCCGGCTCAGAAGAAAGTGTAGTAGCTTCCCTCGGCCATCCGCGTCACCAGCAGCATCGCCTCCAGCAGATGATAGTCGCCCCACATGCTCGACTCGCCGCAGGGAACATTGCACCCGCTCGGAATATGGTCCCACCCGTTCGGCCGATGATACACGCTGTGCAGCAGCAATCCCTCGTGATTCGGATCCGTGGAGAGATAGGGCTCCCTAAGCAGCCGCTGCAGCACCGTCAGGCCTGCCTGCAGATACACGCGGCCACTATCACCTAAGGTGTGCCCCAGCCGCAGCAGCCCCTGCGCCGCAATAACGCTCGCCGATGCATCCACCGGCTCATACGCGTTGAATGGATCGGCCGCCTGCGCCTTCCAGTCGCCGAGTTGCGCCAGGCCCGGAGCGCCCGTGTCCCAGTAGCAGATCCCGTCCGCCGCGCTCGCCTGCTCAATATAGAAGTCGCACGTCGCGCGTGCCGCGCGCTCCAGCATCGCGCAGGCATCGCCTCTTGTCGGAACTCCGCCCACGCCAAACTCGCCTGCCGGCAGCGACTGCACGAATTCCAGCTCTTCCGCAAAGCCAAGGGCCGCCCAGGCCAATCCCCGCGTCCACGTAGTAAACGGGGAATACCCCTGTTGCGAAGATGGGCAGCGGAATCCGCCGCTCGCTGGATTAAAGATTGCTTCGTGCGCGGTCCGCCCGCGCAACTCCGGCGTGTCGAACTGATCGCGCCCCGTGCCGTAGTAAATGTTGTGCTCCGCGGAGGTCCGCGCATGTGCCAGCATGCGCGCCAGCAGATTGACACGCTCATCCTGCTCCGTGACCAGCGCGTGCCCCAGCAGATGCGCGAGCCCGCACACGCGAAGCGTGCGTATGGTGTCGATAAACAGCGAGTGGCTGCCATTGAAGGAGTAAATGTAACCGCGGCCGTCCGGCAGGTGCGTCCAGCGCCCGGCCTGCACAGCGCCGCTTGCCTTCAACGCAAGCTCGTAAAAGTGCAGCTCCCACTCGTTGTGCTCAATGCGCCCTGTGAGCATCAGCCGGTGCAGGTTCCCGTACGTGGATACATTGTTGAAGCCATGGTCGTGAACGCCCGTATGCGTCAGATGTTCCGCCATATCGGCCACAACATGCCGCCGCGCCGTATTCAGCAATTCGTCGCTGCCGCCAAGTTCAAAGCACAGCAGCGCGTTCCCATACTGGAATCCCTGCGTCCACTGTGTCCAGTTGCGCGCCGTATACCGGCCGTCGGCCGTAAAAACAGGCGCGCATCCGGAGTTGTTCCAGCGCCGATCGAGCCGCAGGGTCTTCTCCGATGCCAGTTCCAAAGCGCGGTGAACCGAAGAAATCAGATCCAGCGGCGCAATCTTTCCGTTTACTTCCACGTGCGGTCTACCCCCTAAACAAACTGTTCGAATCGTTCGACTACCTGCGCCAGAACCTTATCGGGATCGCTGTCCCACAGCCCGCGATTGAAAATCTCCACCTCAATCGGTCCATCGTAACCCGCCTGCTCCGCCATGTGCCGCAATTCGCGATTATGAATAACGCCGTCCCCCATCATCCCGCGCCCCAGCAGCACATCCGGCAACGGCACCAGCCAGTCAGAAACATGAAAACCGAAGATCCTTCCTGCGCATCGCGCAATCAGTTCCTCCACGCGTGGATCCCACCAGATGTGAAACGTGTCCAGAACAACGCCAACTTCTCTCGCATCGTAAACCTGCGCCATCGCAAGTGCCTGCTCGATCGTCACCAGCACCGAGCGATCCGCCGCAAACATGGGATGCAGCGGCTCCAGTCCGATGCGAACTCGATGCTCCCGCGCGTAGGGCGCCAGTGCGGCAACTCCCTCGGCCACCATTTGACGCGCATCGGCGATCCCCACTCCCGCGCAGCCGCCCACCACCATCACCAGGGAGTCGGCGCCAAGCGCCGCCGCCTCATCGACGGCGCGAAAGTTGTCCTCGATATTCTGCCTTCGCTCGGCCGCGGTTGCAGCGGGAAACATACCCCCGCGGCAGACGCTGGACACGCGCAGCCCGGCATCGTTCACCGCGCAAACACTGGCTTTGAGTCCCGCCTCCTCAATCTTGTGCCGCCAGAGCGCGATCGATCGAACCCCATGACGTGCGCAGCCTTCCACCGCCTGAGCCACACTCCAGTTCGCCGTGGTGATCTGATTCAGTGAAAGTCTGCTCTTCTCTGCCATGGAATTTCCCCGTTTCTGCGCCAAGCGTCCTACGCCTGCTTCACAACTCCGGGCAAAATCTCCGGCACATCGATCCAGCGCCGCTCCCGCCATGACGTCAGGGCCAGTTCCGCCAGTTGCACGCCGCGCGCACCGTCGAAAAAGTCGTGCGGGAAGGGCGCATCCTCCGCTACGTGGCGAAGAAACATCTCCCACTGCGCCTTGAACGCATTGTCGAACTCCGCGTTGTCGGGAACCGCCAGCCACTGGTCGCGGAATTGAATCGGGTTCGGCAGATCGGGATTCCATACCGGCCGTGGCGTATTGACGCGATGCTGCGCCTTGCAATCGCGCAAACCCGCCACTGCGCTCCCTTCGGTCCCGTCCACGTGCAGACTCAGCAGCTCATCCCGATAAACCCGCGTGCACCATGACGAGTTGATCTGGGCCACAATTCCGCCCTGCAGCTCGATCACGCCGTACGCCGCATCGTCGGCCGTGCACTCATAGCGATGGCCGCGCTCATCCACTCGCTCCGGAATGTGCGTCCTTCCCGTGCAGGACACCGCCTGCACGGTTGCAAACGTGTGCTCCAGCACGTAGCGCCAGTGACAGTACATGTCGAGAACGATGCCGCCGTTCTCCTCCTTCTTATAGTTCCATGAGGGCCGCTGCGCCGCTTGCCAGTCGCCTTCGAATACCCAGTAACCGAAATCGCCTCGAACCGACAGGATGCGGCCGAAGAAACCCGCTTCAATCAGCCGCCGCAGCTTGCGAATTCCCGGCAAAAAGAGCTTGTCCTGCACCACGCCATGCTTCACTCCTGCCCTCTCTGCGGCCTGCGCCATCGCCAGCGCGCTTTGCAATGAGGTTGCCAGCGGCTTCTCGCAGTAGACATGCTTCCCCGCCGCTATGGCGAGCAGCACATTGTCTTCGCGCTGGCCCGTTGCGCCGGAATCGAAGTAGATCGTATCCTCCTGCCTGTCGAGCGCCCGCCTCAGATCCGTTGTCCACTGCGCCACGCCGTGCTCCGCCGCAATAGCCTTCAGCTTCTCTTCGTTGCGCCCTACAAGCACAGGCTCCGGAATGAGCGTGCTCCCGTCCCTTAGTTTCACGCCTCCCTGCGCGCGAATCGCCAGAATCGACCGGATCAGGTGCTGATTGAGACCCATGCGCCCAGTCACGCCGTTCATAATGATTCCTGCTCTGCGTTCGCGCATCCTGGCTCCTCGTCTTCTTTTGCTGCGTTTCGACGGAATCCTATCACACCGCCTCAGTCCGCATGAACCGCGCCGGCGCTCGTCTCATCGGGACGCAGCGATCGGCCGCAGCCAGAGCACCGGCTGGCGTATGGGAAAATTCCGAATGATCTCCGCCGTCTTTGGCTCCGCGGGCAGCGTGCGCCACAGCGCAATATACTTCGCCTCGCGGTATGCCAGGCCGGCAAACAGAAGGCTCGGCTGACGGTTCGGCAGGTCATCGAAATATTCAACATCGTGCGCGTACGGCCACTTGTCCTTGTTCCGGATGAAAGGAAA
>JAKCDN010000066.1 GCA_021841795.1 Acidobacteriota bacterium
CTTTGTGGAAGAGCCAACTTTGCCAATTGCGCCGATACTGAGAAACGGGTGCGTGGAATGATGTGCGCTGTACTCGGTTCGCAAACAAGTGAAAGCCAGGACGCAGGCGTACGGGCGGAGCTGAGCATTTTCGACCGCATGACCGATCCCGGATTAGACGAGCTGACGGAGCTCGCCGCAGTGCTGTGCAACGCCGACTATGCCTATATAGGGTGGACGGACTATAGCCGGCTTTGGTTCCGCTCGCGCTACGGATTTCGCGCCAGCGATCAACCACGGGCAACGACGGCGTGCCAATGGATGCTGGACAAGGGCGAGCCGCTGCTGATTGCGGATGCGAGCCAGGACCGGCGTTTTCCGCCAACCGGGATCCCGCTGCCGGAAGCGCAGCCGTGTCTATCGTATGCTGGAGTTCCACTTCTCTCCGGGGAACAACAGATCATCGGTACGATGGCGGTGCTGGCGCGGGCGGCGGACCGTTTTCGGCCGGAGTATCTGACGCTGCTCGAGGTGCTGGCGCGGCAGGCGGTGACGCGGCTGGAGCTGTATAACCGGATCCGGCTGCAGGAGCAGGCGCAGCGGCTGCGGCAGCGCGCGGAGCGTTCGCTGGCAATCGAGCGCTGTTTTGTGGCGGCGACGCTGGACTCGATTCCGGCGCTGGTGACGGTGCTGGACACAGCGGGCCGGGTTGTGCGCATGAACGATCCCTGCTCGCAACTGACGGGATTGAGCCTGGCACATGCGATCGGCCGTCCGTTTGTCGAGGAGTTTCTGACGGCGGAGGACCGCTCATGGGTGGCGGGCCGGCTGCGCGATGCGGTGGCGGGCGAGGTAAGCGGACCGCATGAGACGGGCTGGCGGACGGTGAGCGGACGCGCGCGGCGCGTGAGTTGGACGCTGCGCCCACTGCAGGGGCCGAGCGGCGACGTTCAATATCTGATCGTGAGCGGACAGGACGTGACGGATCAGCGCGAGATGGAAAAGGCGCTGCTCTCGAACGAAGCCCGTTATCGCGAGATGGTGGAAAACAGCCTGGGATTCGTGTTCACCTGCTCGATGGAGGGCCGGGTGAGCTCACTGAACGCGTTCACCGCCGAGACGCTTGGCTACCGCCAGGAGGCATTGGTGGGCCGCATGGTGACGGAGCTGATGGATGCGGCGGGAGTGGCGACCTTCCAGGATTGCCTGAACACGCTGGAGACGGGCGAAGAGTGGCAGGGTGCGCTGCTGCTGCGGCGCAGCGACGGAGTATTCCGGCGGATCGCGGTGCACAGCCGGAGCCTGCAACTGGCCGGCGAGCGCTCATTTGCCATCGTGCACGGGATGGACGTGACGAAGCAATACGAGGCCGAAGAGGCGCTGCATCTGGCGACGCGGCAGCGCGAGCTGATTCTGGAGTCGGTGGGCGACGGAATCTTCGGCATCGATCTGCACGGGCGGGTTACGTTTATCAACGAGGCCGGAGCGCGGGCGCTGGGCTACTCGCCCGAGGAGCTGAAGGGCCGCGATCTGCACGATCTGATTCACCACAGCCATGCCGACGGGACGCCGTATTCGCGCTCGACCAGCCCGCTGCTGCAGGCGCTGCGACTCTCAGAGCCGATCCGGATGAGGAACGAGGTTTTCTGGAAGAAGAACGGAGCGTCGATCCAGGTCGAGTACAGCGCCAATCCGCTGCTGGAAGACGGCAAGGTATTGGGCATGGTGGTGGCGTTCCAGGACGTGAGCGAACGCCGGCGGCTGGAACGGATGAAGGACGAATTCATCTCGACGGTGAGCCACGAGCTGCGGACGCCGCTGACGTCACTGCGCGCATCGCTGGGATTGATCCACTCCGGAGCGCTGGACAAGCGGCCGGAGAAGCAGCGGCAGATGATCGAGATGGCGATCGGGAACAGCGACCGGCTGATCCGGCTGGTGAACGACATTCTGGACTTCGATGGAGCGGAGAAGCGGCGGCTGCCGCTGCACCGGGAGCCGGTGGAGGCGATCGATCTGCTGCGGCGGGCGGTTGACGTGGCGCACGGCGCGGCGCTTCAGGCGCGGATGGAGTTCCGGATTGAGTCCAGCGCGACGCTGCCGGCGTACGCGGACCCGGAGCGGCTGATGCAGGTGCTGAACGAGCTGGTGACGAACGCGATCAAATTTTCGCCGCCGTCCACGTGTATCGCGCTGGAGGCCCACGACGCGCGTCCCGGCGAAGGGGTGAGCGAGGGTCTGGGCGTAAGAGAGGTGTGCTTCAGCGTAGCCGACCAGGGCCGGGGTATTGCGCCGGAGAAGCTGGAGCGGATATTCGAGCCGTTCCACCAGGGCGACGCTTCGGACTCGCGCGCGCTGGGCGGGACGGGACTGGGACTGGCGCTGTGCCGCAGCATCGTAGAGCAGCATGGCGGCCACATCTGGGCGGAGAGCGAAGCGAGCCGGGGGAGCCGGTTCCTGTTTACGGTGCCCGCGGCGGAGGCGGGTCAGGCGGCCGGGATTGAGGCATCGGGTCGCGCCGGCCGATCGGGCTCGCACTGACGGCGATGGCCGGCAGGTATCCCGCAAATCTTTTATGGGCTGAATCAGCGGAGCGGCAGCCTTGCGAAGCGCAGCCGCGGTCCTTCGCGGCCTTGTCCTCGCGCAGGCGAGAGCCAAGCGCGGAGTGACGGCTGCATGGGCTGCCTGCGGCGAGCGCAGGGGCCGTCCGCCTGCTTGCGGGCGGGGCGCGAGCGGTGAGCCGTGAGACACTGGCAGGAGCGGCGCAGAACGACGAAAATCCCCGGCCGCCGGTCAATTATTCAATGGGCGTGCTCACGCAAATTCTCAATCTGTTATTTGGCAGGCCGCTGGCTACGAGCGAGGAGCGCGCCGAGCATATTGGGCCGCTGGCGGGCATACCGGTTTTTGGGCTGGATGCGCTGAGCTCGGCGGCATACGGGCCGGAGGCAGCGCTGACGCTGCTGATTCCGCTGGGCCTGATGGGCGTGAAGTACATTGTGCCGGTGAGCGCGGCCATCGTAATCCTGCTGGGGATTGTTTACTTCAGCTATCGGCAGACGATTGAGGCGTACCCGCGCGGGGGCGGATCGTACACCGTGGCCAGCCAAAACCTGGGCGATGGCGCGGGGCTTCTGGCGGCCGCGGCGCTGATGATCGACTACGTGCTTACGGCGTCGGTGGGGATCTCGGCGGGCGTGGGTGCGCTGATCTCGGCGGCGCCTTCGTTGCAGCCGCACACGCTGCTGCTGTGCCTGATTGTGCTGGCGCTTCTGACGGTCGTCAACATGCGCGGGGTACGGGACACGGGCGTGGTGTTCATGATTCCGACGTACTTGTTTACGGCGACGCTGCTGATCGTGATTGCGGTGGGCGGGTGGCAGACGGTGCACGCGGCCGGACATCCGCAGCCGGTTTCGCCGATGCCGGCGCTGCCGCCGGTGACCGAGGCGCTGAGCTGGTGGCTGCTGCTGAAGGTGTTCTCTTCAGGTTGCACAGCGATGACGGGCGTGGAAGCGGTGAGCAACGGCGTGATGGCGTTTCGGGAGCCGACGCGCAAGAATGCCAAGACGACGCTGACGATCATTATTGCTCTGCTGGGGATTCTGCTGCTGGGGATTGCGCTGCTGTGCCGCGCCTTCGGCATTGCGGCGACTGAGCCGGGCGGGGCGGGCTATGAGAGCGTGCTGTCGATGCTGACGCGCGCGGTGATGGGCCACGGGTGGTTCTACTACCTGACGATCGGCTCGGTGCTGCTGGTGCTGGCGCTCTCAGCCAACACGGCGTTTGCCGATTTTCCGCGATTGACGCGCGCCATTGCGATGGACAACTACATGCCGCACGTGTTTCTGATCCGCGGGCGGCGGCTGCTCTACTCGTGGGGCATCTACGTGCTGGTGGCGCTTACGGCGCTGCTGCTGACGGTCTTTGGCGGCGTGACGGACCGTCTGATTCCGCTGTACGCGATCGGCGCGTTTCTGGCCTTTACGCTGTCGCAGGCGGGAATGGTGATGCACTGGCAGCGCCGGGGAAGAGCGTGGGGCCGGATGGCGATCAACGGCCTGGGCGCGGTGGCCACGGGCATTACGACGCTGGTGGTGCTGGTGGCCAAGTTTGCCGATGGCGCCTGGATCACGGTGCTGCTGGTTGTCCTGATGATTCTGTTTATGCGGGTGGTGAAGCGGCACTACAGGCGGGTAGACCGGGAGGTTGGCCTGGAGCGTCCGTTTGTGCCCGCCGAGGCAGGGGAGCCGATTGTCGTTCTTCCCATGGATCGCTGGAGCCGGATCAGCGAGAAGGCGCTGTCGTTTGCCTTATCGATGTCTTCCGATATCCGCTGCGTGCACGTGCAGGCGGGCGAGGGCCAGGACGCATTCGCGGAGACATGGGAGCGGAACATTGCGACGCCTCTGCGGGCGGCGGGACGCGCGACGCCGAAGCTGGTGACGCTGCAGTCCCCGTACCGCTCGATTGTTTCGCCCATTGTGGATTACGTGCTGGAGGTGGAACGGGAGCGGGAGACCTGCAAGGTGTGCGTGCTGGTGCCGGAGCTGGTGGTGCGGCGGTGGTGGGAAGGGATGCTGCACAACCGACGCTCGGGCCTGCTGAAGATGATCCTGCTGATGCGAGGCAACCGGCGGATTGTGGTGATCAATATTCCCTGGTATCTGGAGACGACCTAAGCGGGCTGCCGGGCGGGAAGCGTGCTACCGTTCCCCGGGCGCCTGCGTCCCACAGAAGAAGCACAGGAACAGGATGATTCCGCCGCCGGGACCTGGAGGCATTCCCGTCCCGCAGGGGCTTCGTGAATGGCGGGGGGAGAGGATAGTCTAAGAGAGTACCGGAAACAGAGCCGGAGCATGCGTGCCGCGGTGAACCGCCCGGCGGCAGTTTTGTTGTGAGCACGGCAGTGCTTGAGGAGAGTTTTACGTTGAAGAGCAAGATGCTGTTACGAGTTTTGATGGTGCTGGCCGCGGCGCTGGCGCCGCTGGCCGCCTCAGCCCAGGTGAACCCGGATGAAACCAAGGCGCCGGAGCAGGCAGCTCCTTACAAGTACGAGGTATTTGCAGGCGTGGCCTATTCCCGCATCCGCCAAGTGCCGGTGACCTACAGCGGATTGCTGGGCGGCAAGGTGTATGTGGCGCGCGACTGGGGCAGATACTTCCAGCTTATGGCCTCTGGAGACTACTACAAGATGGGAATCGGCCACGGCAATCTGCTGAATCCCGGACACCCCTCCATCTTCACGTTCCTGGTTGGTCCCGGAGTGCATGCGACGCTTTACAACAATCTGAGCGGCATGTTCTTTGCCGAACTGGGCGCAGAGCACACGGGCGGCGAAAGCATGACGCCGAAGGTTTCGTTTGCGGGCGGTTTCGGAGGCGGCCTGACGTACAACCTGAACCGCCGGTTTGCGCTGCAACTGACCGGCGACCGTGTCGCCGCGTCGTTTTCGCTGCCGAATAATTCTCCCGTGCTGGGGTACTCATCGCATATGACGTGGGATGCGCGAGGAACCTTCGGCGTGGTGTACAGATTCTGACAACAGCGCAGTGAAGGAGTTGAGCCATCCTGCCATGCGGAGCGGCGTTTTCCGGGTTGGGAAGATGCAGGCACTGCCGGCGCAGGATGGACGCCGAAGCGTCGCGGCGACCACGGACCTTTAGATTGTTGACCCTAACAAACAGCCGCGGTGAGCACCCGTTACTTTTGGTGTGACACGGGCCGAATTTACAACTTATTGACCTTGACATGCACTGTTCCGACTGTAAGATTTGATTAGTCAGCGCAGGTGTTTCAGCGCTTTTGTGCAACCCCGTCACGACCGGGCTCCCCGCAACGCAATACATTTACGAAAGCAGGATCGGAGAACGCTTATGCGATCGTTTCTGAAGTTGGCTTCGCTCGTCTTTATCGCGGCGACTTATTGTGGTTCCCTACATGCAAGTTCGATTATTGCTTACAACGATCCTGCCAACCAGGGCACGCAAAGCTGGACGGGCAATCTGGGTCTGACCTTCAACGTGAATTCGCAGATCGATGTTACTTCGCTTGGCGTCTTCAACGCGGCGGGGAACGGCACGATCACGGGCACAATCAATGTTGTGATCTATAACAACTCCGGAGTCGCCGTTACTCCCGTGGAATCGTTTCATGGCACCTACACCACGAGCGGCTTCGGCTACGATGTCTTTCAGTCCATCACTCCCATTCTTCTGAATCCTGGGAGCTATGAGGTCGATGCTGTCGGGTTCAGCAGCACCGATCTAAACGGCAATACGACGACGGGATCTTCGTCAGGGCCGACCTTGAACACAGGCGGCGGCTTATTGACATTCACCGGCGCTACGTATGATTCGTCCACGACGCTCAACGATCCTACGGGCTGCAGCGGCTGTCTGACTGCTCCTTCGCCCCAGAACCAGCAGTTTGACGCCGGGACATTTACCTATGTTCCCGTGACGTCTCCGGTTCCTGAGCCTTCGAGCTTTCTGCTGCTGGGCACAGGGATGGCCGGGATTGTGGGAATGATGCGCAGGAAACTGATGTCGTAAAGTTTGCCGATGGATGGTTGGCAACGAACGGATAAGATGACCGACTGGCGCGCATTGCGCGCCAGTTGTTTTTTGGGTGCGAAGTGATGGCCGATCAGCATCGCCTTACGGTCTACGATGCATCATATCTGGAACTGGCCCTGCGAACCGGCCATCCTCTTATCACGCAAGATGCAGCTTTGGAGCAAGCCGTGTTGGTGAGCCGACCTTAGGTTACTTTGGTTTCCATGTCTACTTTGGATTGTTGACATGGACGCTTCGTCATGCTATTTTTCTCCCGAAATAAAAAGCCGCTGTTTTGCGGCCCAGATATGTAATTGCCTGCAATCCGGGGCATGATGTCTCTGCCGATGTTCTGGTTTCTCCCTACCTGATCTCGTTACGTGCGCACCGTGTTCACTTAATTCCTTTGTGGATGTGGACGATGGCCATACCCACTCGGCGCTGACCAGTGCTTTCGCGGCTTCCCGAAAGCACTTGAAGGGTAGGCATGCAATGATGTGGTCGAAGTTCAGTAGTTTCTCCGTAAAAATGCACCGTCCCGCTGCAAGCTCTAACGTGCTTTTATTCCTGCTTGTTGCTGTCGTACATGCGCAAACGAGCCACCAGGTTTTGCCCACATCGCATGTACCTCGAGTCGTCACAATCGGCGAAGCGCCGCCAGTGGGGATCGCGCCAGACGCAAGCTCATGCACTTGGACATCATGCTTCCCCTCCGCAATCAGGAACGACTTTCGATCCTGCTCAGCCGGTTATACAATCCGTCCAGTCCCGACTATCGTCACTTCCTCACCCCAGTTCTGTTCACGAAGCAGTTTGGGCCCACACCCGAAGACTATCAGGCAGTGGTTGCATGGGCCGCCTCAAATGGGTTTACAATTGGTAGTCAGCCAGCAAACCGCCTGCTCGTCCCAATCACGGGAACGGTGGCACAAGTCAACGCCGCTTTCCATCTGACCATGCGGGAATATCGACATCCTACGGAGAACCGCAAGTTTTACGCGCCGGATCGGGAGCCCTCTGTCGACCTGAATGTTCCGCTCTGGCACATCGCAGGAATGAGCAACTACGCGATACCTCATCCCCTCTCTGGCCACGATCCGAATGGGCAACAGGCCTATGCCGCAGGCTCTGGTCCGGGCGGGGCGTACCTGCCGGAAGACATGCGAGCGGCTTACTATGGAGGAACTACCCTGACGGGTGCCGGCCAGTGCGTTGGACTGGCCGAATTTGATGGCTACAACATCAGTGACGTGACCGAAAATTTTAACGGAGCTGCCTCGGCAAGCGCCAATGGCGACAATTACACTCTGACATATACCCCGTCGAGTGGTGGAAACTACAGCATACCCATCAACAACGTCCTGCTGAACAGCGGCACATTGACTCCGGATCCAAGCCAGCCCGATGCTGCTGGCGAAGTTGCACTGGATATCGCACAGGCAATCGGTATGTCTCCCGGCATCGGCCAGGTTCGCGTGTACATCGTTCCATATGCCTGGGCAACTTCCGGCAGTTATGTCTTTCCTGCAAGCACCGGTGACGAAGATATTTTGAGCCAGATGGTGGATGACTATGAGAACGGCGTTGGGTGTGCTCAACTCAGCATTTCATGGGGCTGGGCACCCGAAGCCCCCCAAAACGATGTGGACAATCCTTATTTCTCGCAAATGGCAACCACCGGGCAGAGTTTCTTCGCAGCTTCGGGGGACTCCGGGTCATGGCCAAACAATGCCTATTACTATCCAGCGGAGAATCAAAACCTTACCGCAGTCGGCGGAACCGATCTGACAACCAGCGGCCCTGATGGCTCCTGGGAGAGTGAGACCGCTTGGTCCAGCAGCGGTGGTGGCGTGTCCCCCGATCAGTTCCCTATACCGGGTTACCAGCAGTCAGCAAATCTGAATTGCTCTGGGTGTTCCACCTCATATCGAAATGCTCCCGATGTGGCAGCGGAGGCAAATGCCGATAATTACTCCTGCGCCTTTAGCTCGTGCGCAGGTAACTGGTATGGTACAAGCTTTGCGGCGCCACGATGGGCTGGAATTGCTGCTCTTGCCAACCAGGAGGCAGCCGTAAATGGACAATCACAGGGAATTGGATTTATCAACCCTCTGATTTATTCGCTAACAGGTGGAAGTTACGATGCCAATTTTCATGACATCATAAGCGGGAGCAACGGAGCTTACTCTGCCGGGTATGGCTATGATCTGGTAACGGGCTGGGGGAGTCCGAACGGCCCGATGCTCGTGAGCACTCTTGCGCTGGGGCGATCCGCAGGCGGCTGGGTATCCCTAAGTGGGCCCACCCAATATCCGGATTGCCTCGGTTACACCCCTACAACAATAACGGTCGGCAGTTATCAGGTTTCAGAAACGTACCAAACAGGCTGGTCAGACGCTCAGATGGCTAGTGCACTGACTGCGGGTTTGAATGCGCCCGGATCTCCAGTGGTGGCACTAAGTGGAGGTTCGACTGTTTACATCGCTGCGAGGAATCCAGGAACGTCTGGGAATGGCATGTCCCTTTCGGCAAGCGGAACAGAATGTGAAGCTCCAAGGCTTCAATACTATCCAGTATTTACCATAACCACCTCAGGTTCGACATTGTCCAGCGGCGGAGGACGGTAATGATTGACCATATTGCAGGCTCGCTACGGTCTTGTAGGGCGTGCCCTGTGTGTCTGCTGCGGGGGAATCATGCGTTCGCAACAAATCGAATACGTCGTTAGCGCATCAATGTTGTTGTTGCTCATGAGCGCATGTGGGGGGGCGAGTCGCCCATCGACATCGAACCCCTCTCCATCCCCGTCTCCCACGTCGCTGGGTGAGTGGATATGGATGGGCGGTTCCAGCACAGCGGACCAGCCCGGGATCTATGGCACCGAGGGTGTTCCATCGGCTGCCAACGTCCCTGGAGGCCGGATCTGGGCATGCTCTGCAACGGATACGTCGGGGAACTTCTGGCTTTTCGGTGGGTACGGTTGGGGTTCAGGCTCCCAAGCAGGAAGCCTGAACGACTTCTGGGAATACAGCAACGGGAAATGGACTTGGATGGGTGGTTTGAATCAGGCAATCGGCTCCGGTAATCCTCTCCTGGCTGGTGTGTACGGAACGATTGGTGTGCCGGCCTCCGGCAACCAGCCGGGTGCAAGGGATTCCGCGACCTGCTGGACCGATTCGCGGGGAAACTTCTGGGTCTACGGTGGGCAGGGCTTCGATTCAACGGGAGCGGTGGGTCAGCTTGGCGACCTGTGGCGGTACAGCAACAACGAATGGACATGGGTGAGCGGATCGAATATCGCCGCGCAGACAGGCATCACGGGCGCATGGCAGGGAGCAGCTATTTACGGGACAAAGGGCATAGCCGCTGCCAGTAACACGCCCGGCGTGCGGCAGTGGGCATCGGGCTGGACCGATCCGTCGGGGAATCTGTGGCTCTTCGGCGGGCTGGGGGTAATCGCGAATGGAACGTATGGGGAAATCGGAACCCTCGATGATCTCTGGCGATACAGCAATGGCAAATGGACCTGGATGGCTGGATCGAACCAGATTGATCAGTATGGCGTCTATGGAACCCTTGGAACAGCCGCCCCCGGCAACACTCCCGGTTCGCGTTCAGGCGCCGCCGCTTGGATCGATGCGTCCGGAAGCTTCTGGCTTTTCGGTGGACTCGGCGTCGGAACGAGTGGTGACAATTGCGGCGGATCTCCGGTTTGCGTGCTCAACGACTTGTGGGAATTCAGTCCTTCCCTGAATGAATGGATCTGGGCAGGAGGACCGGATCTGTCCAACCAACCGGGTGCGTTCGGCACCCAGGGCGTGGCCGTGCCGGAAAATCTGCCGCCCCCGCGTGAAGAAGCGACCACTTGGATCGATTCTCAAGGCAACTTTTGGCTCTTCGGCGGGGACGATGGCGCTTACCCTTATAACGATCTTTGGAGGTACAGCCAAGGCGAATGGACCTGGGAAAGCGGGTCGAAACAAGTATGTCAGGCAGGCATCTACGGAGGTGTCGCCATGCCATCCAGTGTGAATATTCCTGGCGCGCGTATTGGCGCCGTGGGGTGGACAGATAAATCCGGCAATCTGTGGCTCTTTGGCGGCGGCATCCTCGACTGTCCGGGTTACTCTTCCACAACGAAGCTTAACGACCTGTGGGAATACCAGCCATAAAACCTAGTGCAGCCAGCGGATACCTGAGGCGCTCTTCGGCGGCAGGGGCAAGACAATGAAGCCCTCGCGCCAATGGCCCTGCTCGCGGCGCGGCGGATGGCCGACGATGCGCACGGATGCGGCGTCGTTTTCTTCCAGAGCGAGGCCGGGCAGGCCGCCTACGATGGCCTGCAACTGATCGTGGCTTGGCGGGCGGCTGGTGGTGAAGGGAACGACGCCGCGCAAGGCGGAGTAGGCTCTGGCGATGTCACTGACGCGGGCGCGGCGCTTCGCGGGCAAAGGCTGGAGTCCCAGGGATCTCCAGGCCGCGTGAGGATAGCTCTCGACCAGGATGCGTTCCGCGGGCGCAGCCGACGGGCCGGGCGGGAGC
>JAKCDN010000067.1 GCA_021841795.1 Acidobacteriota bacterium
GCCACGCTCTCCCGAGTCTGCGCTTCCTTAAAGCGCACGTAGATAGTGGAGAGAATGCCGCGCGGAATGGGCAGCAGGTGCGGCGTGAACACAATCTGATCACTGGATACGCCGATTTGTTCGAGCAATTCTCCCACGTGACGATGCGCAAAGACGCTATAAGCGGAAAGATTGTCAGCCGCGTACATAAAGTGGGTTTTGGCTGTCGGCGCCTTGCCGGCTCCACTCACGCCGCTTTTTGCGTCGGCGACGATGCCGTGATCGAGATCGACAAGTCTTGCCGCGACAAGCGGCTTCAGCGGAAGAATTACCGAAGTGGAATAGCAGCCGGGGTTGGCGACGAGGCGCGCACCGCGAATTTGCCTGCGATGCAACTCCGGCATTCCATAAACGGCCTGCGCCTGTGTGGCCGCGGCTTCCTGGGAGCCCTCATCTTCGAACGCGTAGATGGCACGATGCGCGGAGTCAGTGAGCCGCCAGGCGCCGCTCAAATCAATGACGCGCATGCCGCGCTGCAGCGCTTCGGGAACCCATGCGCGCGACTGTTCGTGCGGCGTAGCGAGAAAAAGAACGTCGACTTTGCGCTGGGCAAGAAGCTCCCAGGAGAAAGGCTCCTGCCTGAGAGCGTCTGCTCCGTGGCAACCGGCGAGGTGGGGGTGAATTTCGGTGAGGGGGACGCCGCCGCGATCCAGATCCTTGCCCTCGACACGGCCGGCAAGCACCGGCGGCGCATCCTGGAGGCGGGGGTGAGCGAGCAGTAAACGCGCCAACTCAGCGCCGGCGTAGCCCGTAACCCCCACAATCGCTGTTTGAGTCTTTTTTGTCATCCTTCCAGAATCATCCTTAAGCGGGAGGCTACATCGGCGGCCTGCCGCATATCGATGCAAACGATCAGCACCGTATCATCACCGGCGATGGTGCCCGCGATTTCAGGCCATTCTTCCCGGTCAAGGGCTGCCGCGACGGGCTGGGCACCGCCCAGAGCCGTGTTCAGCACTACCTGATTCATCGCCTGTTTTACTCGCAGCCCGAAGCTGTCGAGCATTTCCTTGAGCGAAGGCGCCTGGTCGTCCTCATCTTCGTCCGTCGTGGCCGCTACGCCATTGACGCTGGGGAGCGAGTATCCATGCGGTCCCTTGAAGAGCTGCAACTCGTGGATGTCCCGCGAGAGCGTTGCCTGGGTCACGTGAATGCCGCGTCGTCGCAGCTTGCGGCGAAGCTCATCCTGACTGGTGACCGAGGTCTGGGCCAGCACGTCGCGAATGATGTTCAGGCGTTGGGCCTTCATGGTTCGCTTCCCTTCGCAGGAAAAAAGCAAAGGCGCGGTCTCCGCAGGAAACCGCGCTTGAATAAATATACAATGTGGGTGAATAAGTATGCAAGTTGAAATTCCGGCCGGTCGGAATCTCCGCCGGCAGTCGACGGCAAGAGGAAAAGCACGAGGCGACGCGGCCGGCGATCGGCAGGGGTTTTGCTTTGCGCGCGCAAGCGCAGAGCGTTCGACGCCTGCGCAATTTTTCACTCAATGCCGCGAGGAAGGCCAGCCGATTGCTCAGGATGACGATGCGGCGACGGCGGCTGCGGCCAACCCGGAAATCTTCATGATACCGTCCAGTAGACGGCGAAGCGCTGCCAGCTTTGATTCAGCGGTTTCAGGGTTACGTTCGCGGCCTGGCCGGTGGTGCGGAAGGTAAGGGGCTGGCCGGGGACGGACTTGATCCAAGCCGCCGGATTGGCGTCGGAGGCGCGCAGCGCCGGAACTTCGACCGAGGGCGCTTTGGAGAGATCGGGGCCCTGGCTGTGATCAAGGTCGTCGGCCAAGCCAATCATGGGGAATTGCCCGGCGAGCACGAGCGGCCCATAAAGGAAAGCCTGTTGCGTAGGATCGTCGGCAAGAGGTTCGACGGTGATGCGCATGGGCAGAACGAGCTCGACCGTATCCCCGGATTTCCAAATGCGGGACAGCGCCAGATAACTGCCGGGAGTTCCGCGCGTTTCAAGGCGCCGTCCGTTGAGGAAGACGGTGTTTTCCGCGGTGGTCCACGCGGGGATGCGCAGTTGCAGCGTCCAGGGTTTGGCAGACGTTTTTTCGACTTTCAGCTCGATGCGGTCGTTCTGGGGAAAGTCCGTGGACTGGCGCAGGCGGAGGCCCTGCTGCTTCCATTCGACGGTGGAAGCGAAGTAGAGATTGACGTAGAGCGATTCGCTGTCGTGAGCGTAAATCGTGTTGTTAAGTTTTGAAAAGTCTTCGAGAGCGGTTCCGGTGCAGCACCAGAAGGTGTCCTCTTCGGTGCAGGTGGTCTTCCAGGCTCCGGGCGAGAGGGAGAGGAAATAGACGGTATGGCCGGTTTCGGGCTCGATTGCACCGAGGCGGTGATTCAGAAGATTGCGCTCATAATAGTCCATCAGGCGCGGGTCGGCAGACCGGCTGTAAATGTGCCGAGTCAGCTTCATCATGTTGTAGGAGCAGCAGCACTCCTGGTGGTGCGAGCTGACGTGCATTTCCGCGGCGAGGCGGTTGGGATCAACGAGCCAGTGCTCGTTGTTGCTGGAGCCGCCGGTTGCGTAGGAGCGCGCCTCGGTTACGGTTTCAAAGAAGAACTGCGCCACGTCGTTGAAGCGATAGTCCGACGACAGGTCATAGCGGCGCGCAGCGCCGATGACCTGGGGGACGTGGGTGTTCATGTGCTGGCCCTTCAACTGGTCGCGCCGCAGGGCAAGGGGCGTGAAGAACACCTTTTTCGTGAAGCGGTCGCCGGTGCGCGCCCAGCGAACGTCGCCGGTGACGGCGGCGAGATTATAGAGAACTTCATTCATGCCGCCGTATTCGGTGTTCAGGATTTCCTGCATATGCGCTTCGGTCCTGGCCGCCGTCCAAGTATCGACCCAGTCTGCCATCTTGAGGAGAACGTCGAGGGCCTGGTCGTTTTCGCCCTGCGTGTTCATGTCAAGGAGGCCAGCCATGATCTTGTGCACGGTATAGAAAGGGGCCCAGACCTTCTGCAGACGGTCGAGGCGGTCGAAGAATGCGATGGGAAATGCGCTGAGATAGCCGCCCTGGCCGAGTTGCGATTGACATTGGGCCAAAGCGAGGACGAGGCCGTCGGCTTTGGCTTTGATGACGGTGTCGCCGGTGGATGCGTAGAAGAGAGCGCAGGCGGAGAGATAGTGGCCAACAAAATGGCCGCGCAGCTCGCATTGAGGATCTTCCCAGCCGCCGAGGGGTTTTGCGGTGGAGGGCAGACCGGCGTTCACACGGAAGGTATGCAGAAGGCGGTCGTTTGGAAGGCGCAGCATATAGTCGCGGTTCGATGCGCGCGCCTGCATGAGCGGCCCGGATTGGAGGGTGACATCGCGGAGAGAGAAAAACTGGAGTTTCGGTGTGTTCGGGTTGCGGGTGAAGACAATCGGAGCGTCGAAGGGCGCAGTCTCGCCGATGCTGAATCGCCTGTAGCCGGCCTCGGAGGATGCGGGCAGGGATGTATGAGGAGGCGCCGGGGGTGAAGTTTGGGCGTGCGCACGCAGCGCAGAGGCGGCGGCGAGCGATGCAGAAGCCTGGACGAGGTGTTTTGCGAACTGTCTCCGGCCGATGATTTTCATGGGCACCTCCGTTGCAATCGAGTAAACGCTTTCCAGTATAAACATGCCGGACCGGTCCTGCGGACTCATTTCATGTCGCGCCAGTTGGAGCCGAAGGCGAGGTCGGCTACGAGCGGGACTTTGAGGGATGCGACGCCTTCCATTTCTGCGCGGACCAGGGAGGCGATTTGTTCGGTTTCCGCGGACGGCACTTCAAAGAGGAGCTCGTCGTGGACCTGAAGGACCATGCGGGTTTTGAGATCGCGCTCTTTCAGGTTTTGGTCCAGTGAAATCATCGCAAGTTTGATGAGATCGGCGGCGGTGCCCTGGAGCGGGGTGTTGATGGCGGTGCGTTCGGCGAAGCCGCGCTGGTTGGGATTGCGGCTTTCGATGTCGGGAATGGGACGGATGCGGCCGAACATGGTGCGCACGCTGCCATCTTTGCGAGTTTGCTCCAGCGTTTTCTCGATAAATTCCCTGACGCCGCGATAGCGGTCGAAGTAGCGGTCGATGTAGGCTTTGGCCTCAGTCTGGGGAATGCCGAGTTGGGCGGCGAGTCCGAAGGGAGAGATGCCGTAGACGATGCCGAAGTTGACGGCCTTGGCGCGGTTGCGGGTTTCCTTGTCCATCTGTCCGATGGGGACGCCGAAGACTTCACTGGCGGTGAGGGCGTGAATATCGATGTTTTCGGCGTAGGCGCGCAGCAGGAGCGGGTCGCCGCTGAAGTGGGCGAGGAGACGGAGCTCGATTTGTGAGTAATCGGCGGAGAGCAGTTGGGCTCCGGGCGCGGCGGTGAAGGCGGCGCGAATTTCCCGTCCGAGTTCGGTGCGCACGGGAATGTTCTGGAGGTTGGGATTGACGGAAGAAAGGCGGCCGGTGGCAGTGGCCGCGGCCTGAAATGTGGTGTGCACGCGGGAATCAGAATCGGCGAGAAGCGGGAGCGCGTCAATATAGTTCGATTTGAGCTTGGCGAGGTGGCGGAACTCGAGGACGAGACGTGGAAGCTCATGTTTTTCGGCGAGGGACTCCAGCACATCCTGCGCCGTGGAGACAGATTTGGTTTTGCCGCGGCTGGGAGGAGTGGGAAGGCCGAGATCGGTGAAGAGCACCTGTCCGAGCTGTTTGGGGGAGTTGATGTTGAAACGCTTGCCGGCCAGGTGGAAGATGCGCTCGCCGACGCGCGTTAGCTCACCGCCAAATCGCTCCGAGAGACTGCCGAGCGCAGCTCGATCGATGCGGATGCCGGCGCGTTCCATGCGGTAGAGAACGGGCGCCAGAGGCAGGTCGATATCGGAGTAAACGCGGAGCAGATCGGCGCCCTGAAGCTGTTGGCGCAGGGCAGGGACGAGCGCGTGGATGGCGAAGGCGGCCTGCGGCAGGGATGCGGGCGAGGCCTGGCCGTTGCGGGCGGCGACATCGGCGATCGATTGCGTGGAGTGGGTGGGGTTGAGCGCGTAGGACAGCAGCATGGAGTCGTCGATGGAGCCGCGCAGGGTGACGCCGATGCCGCCGAGGAGGTGCAGGGTGGATTTCCAGTCGTGTACGCGCTTGGGCACGGAGGCGTCTTCAAGCAGTTGGCGCAGCGTAGGCGTAAGCGCAAGGCGCAGAGCACGCTCAGGGCCGGCGCAGACGCCGACGGAGAAGGTGGATTGTTTCTCAGCGGCTTCGACGAGATCGAGCAGCGAGGGTGCGGCGGCGGGGGTGTCGTCATCCTCAGTATCGGCGGTGGGCGCGGGCGCGTCGAGTGCGAAGGCGAAGCCGTGGAAGCGCGCGGCGGCGTAGAAGTCCAATTCCTGATCGGGAGCCGGTTCTTCAAGGATCTCGGCCGAAGCGGGTTCGGCGGCGGCGCCAAGTTCGCGGAGCAGGGAGGTAAATTCGAGCTCGGTGAAGAGGGCGCGGGCCGCATCGAGATCGGGCGGCTGCGTTTCCATGGCGGCGAGGTTGAGCGCGAGGGGGACGTGGCAGTCGATGGTAACGAGTTCGCGGGAGAGGAGGACGGCGTCGCGGTTCTGCTCGAGCGACTCGCGGTAGGTTTTTCGTTTGACCTCCGGGGCGCGGTCGAGGACGGCTTCGACGGAGCCAAATTCCCGGATGAGCTCGACGCTGCCCTTATCGCCGATGCCGGGCGCGCCGGGAATGTTGTCGACCGAGTCGCCGCGCAGGGCCATGACGTCGATGACTTTTTCCGGGGGCACGCCGAGGGTTTCCTCAACCTTGGCGGGATCGAGGATGAGGTTGTCCTTTTGGGGGTTGAGGATCTTCACCTGGGCTGTGACGAGCTGCATCATGTCTTTGTCGCCGGAGACGATGAAGACTTCATGCTGCGCCTCGGCGGCCTGACGGGCGAGGGTGCCGATGACGTCATCGGCCTCGAAGCCTTCAGCTTCAAGGATGGGAATGCGCATGGCCTCGAGGGCGCGACGGATGTAGGGAATCTGGCGGCGCAGGTCCTCGGGCATGGATGCGCGATTGGCTTTGTAGCCTTCGTAATCGACGTCGTCGAAGCTCTGCGTTTTTGCGTTCCATTTGCGCAAGGGGCCCATCTGGCGGGCGCGCTGGTCGCGAAAGACTTCGCCGCTTACATCAAAGACCGCGGCGAAGTAGCGGGGAGAGAAGTCCTGGCGCAGCTTCCTGATCATATTGACGAAGACGTAGGTGGCGGCCGTGGGCAGGCCCGAGCGCGTGGACATGGGTCGCGAGCGCTGCATGGCGTGATAGGCGCGGAAGATGAACGACATGGAATCGAGCAGGAAGACGGGCGGCTTGGCGGAGGCGGTCACGGTAGAGAGGATAACAGCCCGCCGGCGGCCTGCCCCCGTTCCATCAACGGATGAACATGCAGTCGCCGTAGGAGAAGAAGCGGTATTTGTGGGCGACGGCGTGATTGTAGGCGGCGAGGACATGTTCGCGGCCGGCGAAGGCGCTGACGAGCATGAGGAGGCTGGATTGCGGGAGGTGGAAGTTGGTGAGGAGGGCGTTGACGATGCGGAACCGGAAGCCGGGCGCGATGAAGATCTCAGTTGTGCCGGAGTGGGGCTGGATGGGCAGGCCGGCGGCGGCGAGAGCGGCCGATTCCAGGGTGCGCACGACGGTGGTTCCGACGGCGACGATGCGCGCACTGCGTGCGGCGGCGCTTTGGAGGAGAGCAGCGGCTTGAGGAGAGATGGAGTAGCGCTCGCGGTGGAGATGGACTTCATCGACGCGCTCGACGCGGAGTGGCGCGAAGGTGCCAAGGCCGACGTGGAGGGTGATGCGGGCGATTTCGATGCCCTGAGCGCGGAGGGATTCGAGCATTCGGGGCGTGAAGTGGAGGCCGGCGGTGGGTGCGGCGACGGAGCCGCGATCCTGCGCGAAGACGGTCTGGTAGCGGTCGCGGTCCTGGGTGGCGTCGTGGCGATGGATGTAGGGCGGGAGCGGGATGTGGCCGATGCGGTCGAGAACGGCGAAGAAGTCTCCCGCGATGGATGCATCGATGGGGGCAAATTCGAGGAGGCGTTCGCCGTAGGGGCCGCGGTCGAGGACTTCGGCCTGGAGGGCGATGGAGCCATCGGGCGCGGGGAAGACGAGGCGCTCGCCGATGGCGATTTTGCGTCCCGGGCGGACAAGAGCGCGCCAGCGGTCGTTGCCGGCAGGCTCGGTGAGCATGACTTCAATGCGGCCGGTGGGCGGCTCTTTATCGCGGCGGAGGGTGCGGCGCGCGAAGAGACGCGCGGGAATGACGCGGCTGTCGTTGAGGACGAGGAGGTCACCCGGCCGGAGATAGCGCCCGAGCGCAGAGAAGGCATCGTCGTGGAGGAGGCCGGAGCTACGGTCCATGGCGAGCATGCGGCTGGCGCCGCGCTCGGCGGGCGGTTGCTGGGCGATGAGCTCTTCCGGGAGCTGGTAGTCGAAGTCGGCGACGCGGAGGCCGGTCATCGGGCGGCGTCTCCTAGGTGTGCGAGGGCCTGAAGGCGGGCACGTTCAATGGCGGCGTTGAGCTGCAGGCGCATGGGCTCAAGCTGAGCGACGGGGAGATCGGCGGGGACGTGGGTGAAGCGGGCCCAACTGACGACGATGCGGGTGAAGGGCCTGGGCACGAGGAAGCGATCCCAGGAGCGCATGGTCCAGGCGCTGCGGGGCTGGAGATGGAAGGCGCCGATGGGCGCGCCGGTGAGGTGGGCGAGCTTGATGGGGCCCATCTTGGTGCGGTAGATGGGGCCGCGCGGACCGTCGGCGGTGAAGATGGCGGGGCATCCGGATTCAATGACGCGCTTGAGGCCGAGCAGGCCCTCGTGGCCGCCGGTGGAGCTGGAGCCGCGCACGGTGCGAAATCCGAAGAGGTTGAGGATGCGGGTGATGAGCTCGCCGTCGAAGCTCTGGCTGACGATGATGGTGGCGTGGGTGCGGCGGAAGTAGAAGGTGCAGGGCAGGACGCACTGATGCCAGAAGCAGAAGATCTGGGCGCCAGCGCCTTCACCGCCGGGGAGCGGGGTGACGCCGTTCTCGGCGACGAGCTGGAAGCGCCATGTGCGTCCGATGACGGAGAGCAGCGCCCAGATGAGGCGCGGAACCACGGCCAGCACGAGGCGCTGGCGGAGCGTGAACGGGGATCGCGTCGGTGAGGCCACTGAGTTGATTCTATTGCTCCCGGCGCGGCGGGTGGAGGTGGAAACGGGCGGGTGCGGATGGAGGGCGGGAATGGGATGGGAGGCCGGCCGCGGAGACGCGCGCGGGAGCGGCAGAGTGGGGCCGGCAGGCGGAGTCTGATGGGGAAATGCACTGGAGATGGTGCAAAACAGGGCATTTTTGCACTGATGCTGGTGCAATTCCCGGGGTTTGGGCCGAGAAAAATATTTTAGATAGATCCTGCAAATAAGTTATTTATTTTCATCGGCTTAGGCGGAGGAAAGTTGACTAAAATCTCTGTTTTCAGCGGTTTGCGGCCAGAATCTAGACCGCAAAGGAGTTAGAGGCGGCAGGCCGCGTGCGGTAGCTGCTCTTTGCTGCCGGTTAAATCCATTGTGCGCCGGCAGGGGGAAATGATCGGCAAGCCGGAAGAGATATTTTTTGCGGGGGATGGCGGTGAGCGGGACCGGGATTGCCGCCGGGGCAGGGAACGAGGGCGGCAAAGAAAAGGCCCCCAGCTCGAGCCGGGGGCCGGGATGCGCACGGGCGCGGATCAGAAGGTGAAGCGGACGGCCATCTGCACCTGACGGATGTTGTAGGCGAAGTTGCTGTTGTCGGTGCTGGTGATGGACTGGTAGGGGGTGCTGGTGTAGGGCACGAGAGTGTTCTGGTGGGTGGTGGTGTTCTCAGTGACCTGGTAGGCGGTGGTGCCGATGCTGGTGACGTTCTGGTGGTTGGTGAGGTTGAAGGACTCGCAGAGGAATTCGAGCTTGTACTGCTCGCGGAAGGTGATGCTTTTGGAGGCGCGGAGATCGACCTGCCAGGTTTTGGGGTACTGGAAGGCGTTGCGGATGGTGGTGGGAACGCGAGGCAAGAGGGGGTTGGCGCCGTTGAAGGATGAGGTGACGAGAGTTCCCTGGGTGGTGGCGCCGACCTGGTAGAGCTTGGAGTTGGGGCTGGTGATGCCCATGGAGTAGGGCAGGCCGCTCTGGGTCTGGAAGTCGGGAGCGAGTTCGAAGTCGTTGGCGAGATAGCCGAGGGGCCCGTGGAAGTGCCAGGGCGACTGGGCCACGCCGAAGATGGTGAGGCGTTGAGGCACGTTCTGGTTGGAGTTTCCGTAGTCGAGGCGGATGTTGGTGGGGTCCAGCATGGCGTTGACGGAAGCGCCGGTGGTGTTGTTTTCGCCGTAGTCCATGGCATGGGACCAGGTGAAGTTGGTGTCGAGGGAGAAGAAGTGGGAGAGGCGGTGCTGGTACTCGGCGACCATGGCCTCGTAGTTGGAGTTGACGCCGCTGAAGATGTCGGTGATGGAGCTGAAGGCGGGGTTGGGGCGCTTGTTGGAGTTGGTGGTGGCAAAGAAGGCGTTGGTGGTGAAGCTGTAGCCGTTGCTCAAGGGGCCGGCCTGCGCGGGGTCGTTGACGACGAAGGTGACGGGGATCGGCGCGGGCAGGTTGGTATCGACGAAGTCGGGGAGCCTGCGGCCGTAGTCGCCGAGCCAGTAGAGGGTGAAGACGTCGCTGGAGCCGAACTGCTGGGAGATGCTCAGGTCGGCCTGGTGAATCTCAGGCAGCTTGAAGTTGGGGTCCATGTAGTCCACGGTGGTGTTGCCGCTGGAGCCGCCGAGGCAGGTGGCGAAGTTGCTGGGGGCGATGACCTGAGGGAATACGGGCGCGCAGGCATTGAGTCCGGGCGAGAGGGTGGGATTGGTCTGGCCCTGTGGATTGCCGCTGCCGATGAGGGCCTGATAGACGGTGGAGTTGATGGCGCGGGCAAAGAACATGCCGTAGCCGCCGCGGACGACGGTTTTGCCGGTGCCGAAGAGGTCATAGGCGAAACCGACGCGGGGTCCGATGTTGACCTTGCTGTCGTGGAGGGAGAGGGTCTGGGTAATGGCGCTGTTGGGAAGCTGCTGGGCGGGCAGTCCCTCGTAGTCCCAGCGAATGCCCATGGTGAGGCTGAGGCGAGGCGTGGCCTTCCACTCGTCCTGGGCGAAGAGGCCGTAGTCGCCGGTGGTGAAGTCGAGTCCGGGGAGCCCGGAGCCCTGATTGAAGGTGTTGTAGTTCTGGGCGGATTTTCCGGAGACGGGATTCTGGGAGAGGTAGAGGTCGGCCAGGTAGTTTCCGAGGGCCTGATTGCCGGTGTAGGAGTAACCGCCGTACTGGTCATAGAGGTTGGAGATGAGGTCGTCGGTGTGGAGGTAGTCCTCGCCGAACTTGAAGGTGTGGTTGCCCCTGATCCACTCGAAGGTATCGGAGATCTGGAAGCGGCGCTCGTCGGGCAGTGCGGCGCGGTTGAGGAACTGCGGGGTGCCGAACTGGAAGAAGCCGCTGAGGTAGACGTTGGTGGGCAGCCCGAGGGGGTTGGTGTAGTTGGGTGTCTTGACGAGGTTGTTCTGCTCGTAGGCGGTGGGGGTCTGGTTGAATTCGTACTCGAAGTCGCGGCCGTACTGGTAGCGGATCTCGTTGCTCGCGGCGTTGGTGAGGAAGGTATCGAGCTTGGCGATGATCCAGTTGTCGCGGACGTAGTCGTTGCCGAAGCTGGCCATGCCGTAGCCGACGGCGGGGCTGGTCTGGATGCCGGCGGGCGAGGTCCAGCGCATGCGATTGGCCTCGACGGCTACGTGGTTGCGCTGGTTGATCTGCCAGTCGATTTTGGGGAAGTA
>JAKCDN010000068.1 GCA_021841795.1 Acidobacteriota bacterium
AGATCTTCGCCGCAAGCAGGGCTGGCTGCCCACCCCGAGTCTCTGCCGGTGGTTGCTGTCAGCATTCAGGTGAACTATAATCAGTTATTGCGCCGCATCACCGGGCGCCGGAATTGTCCTGTCTGCCAGACTATCTACAACATCTACATGAATCCCCCAAAAAAGGATGGATTCTGTGACGTTGAAGGTGCGGCGCTGGTCCAGCGAGCCGACGACACCGAAGAGGTCTTCAAGGAGCGCATGCGTGCCTACTCGGCCCTCACCGCGCCTGTTGTCGATCACTATCGGGCCCTGGGGCGATTTGCGGAAGTAGATGGAGACCGGCCGATTGCTACCATCGCGGCCGGAATTGTTGCCGCCGTCGAAGGTCTGCGCCGCAAGGCGTAACCGCAGCGGCGGGTTTGTGCGTTTGATGTGCCGTTCTCTGCGATCGGTTGTTAAGTGCGGATGGACAGTGTCCGTCGGCTTTTCGATGATCCCGGGATGGCGGCAAGGAAAGTTGACCGGCCGTTGATCCGGATGCCGGGGAAATCCGCCGACGCTGGCAGGATGGAACCGGCGATCAATCGCCGCCCTGAGAGTTCTTACGTGGCTGTTGTACTCAAGTCGTCCCGGGAGATCGAGAAGATGCGCCGCGCCGGACAGGTGGTCCGCGAGGTGCTCGAACTGGTGCGCAGCAAGGTCAAGCCTGGCGCTACCACCCTCGATCTTGAGCATGCCGCGGAATCGCGGCTTAAGGAGCTGGGCGTAAAAGCGGCATTCAAGGGCTATCACGGCTTTCCCTGTGTGCTTTGCACCTCGGTCAACAGTGAAGTGGTGCATGGGATCCCCTCGTCCAGGCGTGTCCTCCGGGAGGGCGACATCGTCTCGGTCGACTTTGGCGTTGTGGTGGACGGTTACTACGGCGACGCGGCGATTACGGTGCCCGTGGGTGCGATCGATGAGAGTGCGGCGCGCCTGCTCCGGACCACTGAAGCGTCGCTGAAGGCGGGCATTGCGGTTGTTCGCCCCGGTGCAACCCTGGGCGATGTCGGCGCCGCCGTGCAGAAGGTGGTCGAGGCTGAGGGCTTCTCCGTGGTTCGCGATTTTGTCGGCCACGGCATCGGCGCCCAGATGCACGAAGATCCCCAGGTTCCGAACTTTGGCGAGGCGGGCCGGGGTATGAAGCTCAAAGCGGGGATGGTAATTGCCATTGAGCCCATGGTGAATGCCGGAAGACCCGATGTGAAGGTGCTCGACGATGGCTGGACCGCTGTTGCAACCGATGGAAGCATGAGTGCGCACTTTGAGCATACGGTTGCCGTAACTGCGGACGGTGCAAGAATTTTGACGGAGTAAGTCGGTCTGTAGCGCGACGCCGGCGGCCTGTGGCTGCGGGCCTCGGGTTTAAGATTTCCCCGGGCCTGGGCCCGGAGCAACCGCCGGAAGCGCTTGAGAGCCGGCAGAAGTGGACTCTGATTGTCTAAGGAAGATGCGATTGAGGTAATGGCAACCGTCCTTGAGACGTTGCCCAACGCCATGTTCAAGGTCAAGCTCGAGAATAATCATGAGGTCTTGGCCCACGTCTCGGGGCGCATGCGCAAGAATTTCATCCGCATTCTGCCCGGAGACCGCGTGGCCGTGGAGCTGAGTCCCTATGACCTGAATCGCGGCCGGATTGTGTACAGATACAAGTGAACGGCTCTCGGTGATCGGCGTCTTCTGTGGGATCGGTGAACCCGCTTCGCGGTGCAGGCGCAACCGGGAACTGACAGCAAAATTGGATTTTGCGCCGCTGTTTCAGGCGTAAAGAAGGGCAGCAAATCGTATGAAGGTTCGGGCATCGGTTAAGAAAATTTGCGTCAAGTGCAAGGTGATTACTCGCTCAGGCGTGGTCCGCGTGATCTGCGAAAATCCCAAGCACAAGCAGCGCCAGGGATAAGCAAGACCTGGCAGGAACGGAGTCTTTCACGGCAGTTGCCAGTTGCCAAAAGTCGGTAATCAGCTCATGCGCAGACGCCTGAGCTGCTGAAACCGACCCCGGCCGCTAGGAACTGTTCCAGAGGCTAGTTAGCTTGAGTCAAGGCTTGCGATGAACCTCTACAAGGCGCTCCGTATAACCCGTGCGAACCGGCGAATGGCCGGGGGCACATAACCCGTAAGCAGCAGAGGAAACAGAATGGCACGTATTGCTGGCGTCGATCTGCCCCGCAACAAGCAGGCACGGATCGCGCTCACTTACATCTTTGGCATCGGCCAGCCTCGCGCGCGCAGAATCCTGGATAAGGCGAATGTTGACGCCTTCAAGAAAATTCAGGATCTGGGTGAGGACGAGGTCAACCGCATCCGCCAGGTGATCGAGGACGAAGGAGACGTCGAGGGCGACCTCCGTAAGGACGTCTCGATGCACATCAAGCGCCTCATCGATATCCAGAGCTACCGCGGCCTGCGCCACAGGAAGTCACTGCCCGTGCGCGGTCAGCGTACCCACACCAACGCCCGCACTCGCAAGGGCCCGCGCAAGGGCACGATTGCCGGCAAGAAGAAAGCGACGGCGAAGACCTAATGGCGAAACCAGAGCAGAAGGCCGACTCCGGCAAAAAAGGCAAGACCAAAAAATTCAAAAAACGCGAGCGCAAAAATGTGCCCTTCGGTGTTGCGCACATTCAAGCCTCGTTCAACAACACCATCGTCACCATCACCGACCAGATGGGCAACACCCTGAGCTGGAAGAGTTCAGGCTCGCTCGGCTTCCGCGGCTCCCGCAAGGGCACGCCCTTCGCGGCGCAGCAGGCGGCCTCCAACGCTGCCGGCCAGGCACGCGATCACGGCGTACGTGCCGTGGATGTCCGCGTCGCCGGTCCTGGTTCCGGCCGCGAATCGGCTATCCGCGCGCTGGCTGCCGCCGGCATTGAAGTGAAGTCCATCCGCGACGTCACGCCGGTGCCGCACAACGGCTGCCGTCCGCCCAAGCGTCGTAGAGTGTAAGCATTCGGCAAGAGGGGCCTGGTACTGGAATTCGACAGCGATTTGACGAATGCCTGTTGCCTGGTCCCCGTTGCCCAAACCGGGTCGGGATGAAATGCGCTCCGTCGCACGTAAACCGGCCGTCATCCGAAGTCAGGAGAAAAAATGGCACGTTATACCGGAGCTGTATGTCGCCTTTGCCGTCGCGAAGGCACCAAATTGTTTCTGAAGGGCACCAAGTGCACCTCGGATCGCTGCCCTCTCGAAAAGCGTAACTTCCCGCCCGGGCAGCACGGCAAGGACCGTAAGGCCAAGATCGTGGGCTACGGCCTGCAACTGCACGAAAAGCAGAAGGCCAAGCGCATGTACTTCACGCTCGAAGGCCAGTTCCGCGAGTACTACGAAAAGGCCAATCGCGCGCAGGGCGTCACCGGCGAGCTGCTCATTCAGCAGCTGGAGCGCCGCCTCGACAATGTGGCCTTCCGCCTGGGCTTCGCCATCTCCCGCCGTCAGGCGCGCCAGGTGGTTCGTCACGGCCATGTCACCGTCAACGGACGCAAGGTCAACATTCCTTCGTACCAGGTCAATGTGGGCGACGAGATTGCCGTCCGCGACTACGCCAGGAAACACGTCATCATCGAGCAGGGAACCCAGTACGCCGCGCAGAATCCCGTCCCCGCATGGCTCGAAGCCAACTTCGAGAATATGTCCGGGCGCGTGCTGCAGCTGCCCAAGCGCGCTGATGTCAACCTCCCGATCAACGAACAGTTGATCGTCGAACTGTACTCGAAGTAAGCAACACAGGGATCGGGTTTCAGGGATCAGGAATCGGCAGCGCCAAATCGCGGCTGCAGAGACCAAACCGATCCCTGATCCCTGAACCTTGAAATCTAACGAAAAGGAGCTCTTGCGCGGCCGCCGCAAAATGCATCGCGACGTACATGCCGCGCGGGAAACGAGAGACGAATATGTTGTGGAGAGGATTCCAGAAGCCGAAGCGCCTTGCAGTAGATGCCGAGACGCTTACCGAAACCTATGGCAAGTTCAGCGCCCAGCCCTTCGAGCGGGGTTTTGGCACCACCATTGGCAACGCTCTGCGCCGCACGCTCCTCAGTTCGATTGAAGGCGCTGCCGTCACCGCCGTCCGCATTGAAGGCGTCCTGCACGAGTTTCAGTCCATTACCGGAGTGGTCGAAGACGCGACCGACATCATTCTCAACCTCAAGCAGATCCCCTTCAAGCTCCAGGGTGAAGGCCCCAAGGCCCTCTATCTGCGCGCCGATCAGCCCGGCGTGGTGACCAGCGGCATGATCGAGGCCGACAGCGACGTTGAAATCCTCGACAAGAACATCTATATCGCTACGCTCTCCGAGGGCGGCAAGCTCGATATGGAGATGCGTCTCAAGCGCGGCCGCGGTTACGTCTCGGCCGACAAGAACTTTGACGCCGACCTCGGACTCGGATTCATTCCCGTCGATTCCGTCCACTCGCCGGTGCGCCGCGTCAACTATTCGGTTGAGGCCGCCCGCCTCGGGCAGATTACCGATTACGATAAGCTCAACCTCGAAGTGTGGACCAACGGGGCTGTGCTGCCCGCCGATGCCATTGGCCTGGCCGCCAAGCTGCTCAAGGACCACATGAACATCTTCATCAACTTTGAGGAAGAGATTGAGGCCGAGGCCCGCGGCGAAGAAGGTCGCATCCTGCTCCGCAACGATAACCTCAACCGCTCGGTAGAAGAGCTTGAGCTCTCGGTCCGCAGCTACAACTGCCTCAAGAACGCCAACATCCAGACCATCGGCGAACTGGTGCAGAAGACCGAAGCGGAGATGCTCAAGACCAAGAACTTCGGTCGCAAGAGCCTCAACGAAATCAAGGAAATCCTGGCGCAGATGGGTCTGTCGCTGGGTATGAAGATCGACGAGCAGGGCAATGCCGTGCCGGGCCCCACCAGCATCCCGCCGCAAACGGCCCTGGCCGCCAGCTACAGCCGCTACGACGAGGAAGAAGAACCCCTTGACTCGGTGGACCTGCAGTTGCCCACGGAGACGGAGAACTTCTAAGCACAGGGGACGGTGAACGGTGGATGGTGAACAGTTCGCTCGATTCGACCCATCGCCGTTCGCCGTCCACGGTTTACGATTTGCCGGACCAATGAAGAGAGAGAGTTACTAACATGCGCCATCGCAATGCAGGATTCAAGCTCGGACGCAACACCAGTCATCGCAACGCGCTCTTGCGTAATCTGACGACGTCCGTTATCGAAGAAGATCGCGTGGAGACTACCGTGGCCAAAGCCAAGGCCGTACGCCCCCACGTGGAAAAGATGATCACCCTGGGCAAGAAGGGCGATCTGCACTCGCGCCGCCAGGCGCACGCCTTCCTCCGCACCGACGATGCCGTCAAGCGGCTCTTTGATGTCGTGGCTCCGCGCTACGGCGATCGCCAGGGCGGCTATCTTCGCATCGTCCGCACCGGCTTTCAGCAGGGCGACGGCGCCGCCAAGGCGTTCATCGAACTGCTGGGCGCGGAAAAACAACTGGAAGTGAAGCGCCAGAAGCGCGCCGACCTCAAGGCCAAAAAGCGCGCCGAGCTCGAAAAGCAGCTCGAAGAGCAGAAGAAGGACGCGCAAGAGAACGAAGGCGGCGAGCAGGCCGCGTAACCGGCAGCCGTAGGCCTCCTTGTCGCGCGCAATACCTACGCGGGCATCTCTCATCCGGGGGATGCCCGCAATTGCTTTTTGCGTATCGCGGTCAGGCGAGCCAGCACGCCGTCGGCCCCGGCAGGCAGCCTTCAGGGCCCCGGCTGTTACTCCACGCGGTAGTTGGGCGCCTCGCGGGTAATGATCACGTCGTGCACGTGGCTCTCGCGCAGGCCGGCGCCGGAGATCCGCACGAACTTCGCCTTCTCCTGCAGCTCCTGGATCGTGCCGCAGCCCAGATAACCCATTCCCGAACGTAATCCGCCCACCAGTTGGAACACCATGCCCTCGAGCGGTCCCCGGTACGGAACCCGGCCTTCGATGCCCTCGGGAACGAACTTGGCCAGGCGATTCTCATTGGCGCGCTCGCGCTGCACGACGTCCGCCGGCTCGCGCTCTTTTACCCCAAGATCTGTGGTGCCCTGGAAGTAGCGTTCTCCCGAGCCCTGGCTCATCGCGCTCAAACTGCCCATCCCGCGATAGCTCTTGAAGCTCCGTCCCTGGTAGAGGATGGTTTCCCCGGGGCTTTCGTCCACGCCTGCAAACAGTGAGCCAATCATCACCGAGCTCGCGCCGGCGGCAATGGCTTTGGTGATCTCGCCGGAGTATTTGATGCCGCCGTCCGCGATCACGGGAATGCCGCGCTGCCGGGCGGCGCGGTGAGCCTCTGAAATGGCGGTGACCTGCGGCATGCCCGCACCGGTCACCATGCGCGTCGTGCAGATCGATCCCGGTCCGATGCCCACTTTGATCGCATCTGCGCCCGCGTCGATCAGCGCCATCGCTCCCTCGTACGTCGCCACATTGCCCGCCAGCAGCGCCACGTCGCCGAAGCGCTTCTTCACCTCGCGCACTGCGGCAAGTACTCGGGAGGAGTGTCCGTGCGCCGAGTCAATGGCCAGCGCATCCACTCGATTGCGCACCAGCTCTGCCGCGCGCTCCAGATAGTCGCCGGTGGCTCCAATGGCTCCGCCCACCCGCAGCCGGCCCTGCCCGTCCTTGCTTGCATTCGGATACTTGAGCTTCTTCTGGATGTCCTTGACCGTGATCAGACCCTTCAGCTCGTACTGGTCGTTCACCACCAGCAGCTTCTCCACGCGATGCTTGTGCAGAATCAGCTCGGCCTCTTCAAGCGTCGTTCCCACCGGCACGGTAATCAGGTCGTCCTTGGTCATCACGTCGCCGACGGGAATGTCGGTGCGCGTCTCGAACCGCAAGTCGCGGTTGGTCAGAATCCCCACCAGCCGTCTGTCCCGTGTCACCGGCACGCCCGAGATCCGGTAGCGGCGCATGATCTCCAGAGCATCGCCAATCGTCTTCTCCGGACCGATGGTGACCGGGTCAACGATCATGCCGCTCTCAGACCGCTTCACCTTGTCGATCTCGCCGGCCTGGTCGGCAATCGATAGGTTGCGGTGCACAATCCCGATTCCGCCCTGCTGCGCCATGGCGATGGCCATGCGCGACTCCGTCACTGTATCCATGGCGGACGAGATCAGCGGCGTGTTCAGCGTGATTGCGCTCGTCAATTGCGTCTGCGTGCTCACTTGAACGGGCACAACTTCGCTATAGGCGGGCACCAAAAGGACGTCGTCGAACGTCAGAGCTTCAGGAAGGTTTTCAGAGAGCATGTTCTTTGAAAGCCACAGGCGGACCGGAAACTAGCGTTCCCGGCTGGCTGGGTCTTCACCCTATTGTAGTCCATCTTGAAAAACCGGCGAAACTCGCATGAATACAGGTCGAATATCGTGCCGGCTGTCCCGGTGGCGGCATGGCATCCCGCCGCTTCGCAGCCTGGGGGTCTTAGCCTCCGGCGTAGGCCACGCGGCCCTCGCTCACTGTCCATCGCACCTTGCCCTGCATCGGCCAGCCATCGAAGGGCGTGTTCTTCGCCTTTGACTTGGACTCCGTCGCCCGGTAGGTCCACTCCGCCGTCGGATCGAACACGAGCACGTCGGCATAGCTGCCTGCCGTCAGGGTGCCCCGACCCTTCAATCCCAGCAGCGCCGCGGGCTGTGCGCTCATCAGGCTCAGCACGCGGCCCAGTGGAATCTTCCATTCGCTATGCAGCCAGCGCAGGCTTAAGCCCAGCGACGTCTCCAGGCCTGTAATTCCGTTTGGCGCCAGCTCGAACTCCACTTCCTTCTCGTGCATGGCGTGCGGCGCATGATCGGTCGCAATCGCGTCCACCACGCCGTCCAGAATCCCCTCGATCATCGCGTCCCGGTCCGCCGTCGAACGCAGCGGCGGGCACATCTTGGCGTGCGTGTTATAGAACCCCACGTGTTCGTCAGTGAGCAGAAAATGATGCGGAGCCACTTCGCAGGTTACGCGCAGCCCGTTGCGCCGCGCCTGCCGCACCGCTGCCACCGCTGCCGCCGTCGACGTGTGCGCCACGTGCAGATGCGGATGCGAATCGCGCAGCTCGGCCACCAGGCGGATATCGCGCTCCACGATCGCCGACTCTGACTCCGCCGCCATGCCCCGTAGCCCCAGCTTGAACGACATCGGCCCCAGATTCATGCTCGCGCCCTGCGTCATCCGCGTGTCTTCTGCGTGCTGGATCACCGTCAGGCCTACGCGCGCCGCCGCTGCAAGCGACTCGCGCATCACGCCGTCTTTCAAAATCGGACGGCCGTCATCGCTCACTGCCACCGCTCCGGCTGCCTTCAGCGCTGCGTAGTCGCTCAGCGTGTCGCCTTTCGAGCCGCGCGTTGCCGCCGCAATCGGAAACACCCGTACCGCCGCCCCGCGCTCCCCCGCCTGCATCCAGCGCGTAATCTCGGGCGAGTCATTCACTGGAGTGGTGTTCGGCATCGCCGCAACGCCCGTAAATCCGCCTGCCGCCGCTGCCGCAGTCCCGGTAGCGATCGTCTCTTTGTATCCCTGTCCCGGCTCGCGCAGATGCACGTGAATGTCGATCAGCCCCGGAGTCACCACCAGTCCGGTCGCATTCAAAACCTCCACGCCGTTCTTGCCCTTCAGCTTTCCCGGCCCCGCTACCTCCGCCACGCGCCCGTCCTTCAGAAGTAGATCCTTGGCCGCGTCGATGCCTGCCGCGGGATCCACCAGCCGCCCTCCGCAAATCGCTAACGCCGTCATGCGCGGTCTCCCCGATCTGTTGTCAGCGCGCGCTCCATTACCGCCATGCGGATCGCCAATCCGTTCGTCACCTGCTCCAGAATTGCCGACTGCGCGCCATCGGCCACGCCTGCCGTAATCTCCAGCCCGCGAATGATCGGTCCCGGATGCAGTACGATCGCCTTCGGCGCGTGCGCCGCCAGCCGCTGCCCGGTGAGCTGGTAGTTCGCCTTGTACTCGTCCAGATCCAGCTGCAGCCCGGCCAGTCGCTCGGCCTGGATCCGCAGCATCATCACTACCTCTGACTGCTTCAGCGCGGCATCGAAGTCCCGCTCAATCTCGATCCCCGTTCCTGGCCGCGCCGCCTGTTCCGGCAGCAGTTCCTTCGGCCCGCACAACAGCACCCGCGCTCCTGCCCGCGGCAGCAGCAGCATATTCGAGCGCGCCACGCGGCTGTGCAGAATGTCTCCGGTAATCATCACCGTTACCCCCGCCAGCGTGTCCGGCGCTACGCCCGCCACTCCCGGCCGCAGATGCGCCAGAATCGTTCGGAGATCGAGCAATGCCTGCGTCGGATGCTCGTGCATGCCGTCGCCTGCGTTAATAACCGGCAGTCGCGTGGACTCCTCAAGCAGCCACGCCGCTCCTGAAGAATTATGGCGCAGGATGATCGCCTCGGCGCCCAGTGCCCGCAGCGTCAGGCCCGTGTCCTTCAGCGATTCGCCTTTCTCAATGCTCGAGCTCAGGTTTGAGACCAGCGTCGTGTCGGCGCCCAGCGCCTTGCATGCCAGCTCAAAGCTGGTGCGCGTGCGCGTCGACGACTCGTAGAACAGAAGCGCAATCCGGCGCTTCGCCAGGATGCGATCGCGCACAATCGCGTCTTCGCTCTCCAACTCCGTGGCACGGATCAGGAGCCGGCCTACGTCTTCAACGCTCAGGTCGAGAATTGAAAGCAGCGATCCAGGATGGTAGGGAAATGGCGATGCGGGCACAGCCGGGGTGCTGCGCGGGCGGCGGGTCGTCGATATGGCCGAATTCATTAAAAGCGGCTTTCAGCCCTCCATTCCCAATCTCGTTTGCAGGCTTTCAGTCGAGGGCTCGGTTCTGAAAGAGGAAAGGCTTAATTCGTTCTCTCAACCAGCAAAACCTGTTCCGTCTGGTCGACTTCCTGAAACTTCACTTCAATGATCTCGCGACTGCTCGTGGGCACATGCTTCCCGACGTAGGTCGCTTCGATCGGCAGCTCCCGATGGCCCCGGTCGACCAGCACGCACAGTTGCACCCGCCGTGGGCGGCCGTGGTCGAACAGCGCGTCCAGCGCGGCGCGTATCGTCCGCCCCGTGTACAGCACATCGTCGCAGATCACTATGTCTCGTCCTTCCACGTCGAAACCGATCATCCCCGGCGTCACGACCGGACGCATGTCGGCCGTCGAAAGATCGTCGCGATAGAACTGGATGTCCAGCACTCCGGTATCCACCGGACGCTTCTCGATCGTCGAAATCAGCTTGCCCAGACGCTGCGCCAGCGGCACTCCTCGCCGCTTGATGCCTACCAGCGCCAGATCCTCGCTCCCGTTGCTCTTTTCCACGATCTCGTGGGCCAGACGCACCAGCGTGCGCTCAATCTCCGAGGCGGACATCAGTCGGCCCTTCACGCGCAAGTTTCCATTGCCTTCCAGTTCGCTCATGATTGTCGCTCTTGCCGGATGATACGAGGGATTGGCGCTCGGGGGCAAGCTGTGGAAACTGCGCCGCCTGCATCGCGGAGCCGGCATCTCCATCCCCGTCGGCAGTGAATGGGGGCCCGACGCTACCCGCTCCCTGCCGCAATTCGCCCTGCGGCCTCAGACAATTCGCTCCCTCCGCTCCCGGCCCGGATCGGTCTCATAATATAGATGGGTGCCCGGATGGCGAAATCGGCAGACGCAGCGGACTTAAAATCCGCAGGCCGCAAGGCCGTGGGGGTTCAAGTCCCCCTCCGGGCACCAACAAAACAAATGTCTTATACGAAATAGGC
>JAKCDN010000069.1 GCA_021841795.1 Acidobacteriota bacterium
AAGAAGATCCAGGAGCTGGAAGGCTACATTGCGGGCGCATACCCGGGATAGGTGCGCCCCGCCGCATTACCGGAACAGCCGCTCCTCAAATCGAAACGGCTTCATCGCGCCCGCTTCCACCTTGGCGAAGTCCGGATGCTTCGGATTCAGCAGCGCATTCCAGTCGCCGTCCGCCACCGCCGCAGGAACCTTCAGCGCCACCGAGCGCAATTCTGCGCCCCACGCCGAGCCCAGGTCGCGGCAGCGCGGGTTGTTCAGGCTGCGCCGGTTGCGCGGCAGCTCCGCCTGCGGGCGATCTTGGTTTCTACCCCAGAAAGATTCCGGCGATCGACGCCGAGATCAGGTTGGCCATGGTGCCGGCGAGCATGGCGCGCACGCCCAGTCGCGCCAGGTCGTTGCGCCGTTCCGGAACCAGCGCCCCAATGCCCCCGATCTGCATGCCGATCGAGCCGAGGTTGGCGAATCCGCACAGGGCAAACGTGGCGATCGTGAACGAGCGCGGCATCAGCGCGGCCTTCTCCGCTCCCAGGCTGATATACGCAATCACCTCGTTCAGGGCCATGCGCGTCCCCAGCAGGTTGCCGATGGCCATGCAGTCGTGCCACGGCACCCCGATCAGCCACGCGACCGGCGCAAACAGGAAACCCAGGATCGCTCCCAGTGAGCCCGGAACCCAGTGCATGTAAGCCAGGCCGTGCACCCACAGCAGAATCATGTCCAGCAGCGCCACCAGCGCCAGGAAGCTGACCAGCATGATGCCCACGTTCATCGCCAGCTTGCCCCCGTCGATGGTTCCGCGGGCAATCGCGCCGATCAGGTTCTCCTCGGCGTGCATCTCGTCCTGAGGAATCACAACCTTGCCTTCGGTGGCCGGCGTTTCCGTCTCTGGAACCAGCATCTTGGCCATCAGGATGGTTCCCGGCGAGGTCATGATCACGGCCGAAAGCAGATGGCGCGCCTCCACGCCCTGCGCGATGTACATCGCCATGATGCCGCCCGAGACATGCGCCATGCCGCTGGTCATAATGGTCATTAGCTCGCTGCGGGTGGCCCGCGCAAGAAACGGACGGATGGTCAGCGGCGCTTCCGTCTGGCCCATGAAGATCGAGGCCGCGACGTTCATGCTCTCCGCTCCCGAGATGCGCATCGTCTTCAGCATCGCCCACGCCATCACGCGGATGATGCGCTGCATCACCCCGATGTGATACAGCACCGCGAAGAAGGCGGAGATGAAGATGATGGTGGGCAGCACCTGGAACGCGAACACCGCGCCCTGATTGGCCGTGTGCCCAGGGGCTTTGGAGAGCAGCTCGCCGAAGGCGCCCGAGTTGGGCAGTCCGAGCTCGCCGAAGAGAACCCGCGTTCCCGCAAACGTCGCCGAGAGCATCTGCGTGACCACGCCGCCGGCCCAGGACATCGCATCGCGCCCGAAGCTGAAGCGCAACACCAGAAAGGCGAAGGTGATCTGCAGCCCCAGGCCCCAGACGATGGTGCGCCAGCGGATACGCCTGCGATCCGTCGAAAACAGCCACGCGGCACCAAGCACCGCAAGAATCCCCAACACTCCGGTGAATCGCGCCAATTCGGTCTGCCTCCTCAATACAGGAATCAGGGATCGATCGAGCGGGGCTCGCGCTCTCCCCGGAATGCGGCGCCTGCTTGCATTCCCCCCTGCCGCCGCCTCACCTCTCCAATGGATGAAAAATGATAACCGATCCGCCCGCGCCGCCCGCTCGGGCGATCCACCTTAGCGGCGCCATCTCTCGTCCCTGGTGCCCGCTTCCTGGTTCCTCAGGTACTCTTCCGCCGTCTCGCGGGTAAACACCCGCGCCACCAGCGGCGTCACCGCCGGGGACGGACCGTCCGAGAAGCGAATCGCCTGTTGCAGCATCGCCGCCGGCTCCGCCAGCATCGCCTCGCTGCTGGCATAGATCGTTGCCAGGGGCTGGCCGCGCTCCACACGCGCCCCGCGGCGCGCGTGAAAGAGGATTCCGGCGTGCGGATCGATGTCCTGCGTTCCCGCCTCTCCGGAGCGCTCTCCGGCATCGCCGGCGTGCGTGCGCCCCGCGCCGGTCCGCTGCACCGCCCAGCCCAGCGCGGTCGTGTCCATCGCGGCCACGTAGCCGCTTTGCCAGGCCTTCACCTCCAGGGTTGCGCCCGGCTTGTGGAAGCCTCGCGGCGCATCGAAGACACTCACGTCGCCGCCCTGCGCGTCCACCATTTTGGTAAAGGCCGCCAGCCCCGCCCCGTCCGTCAGCGCCGCTTCCGCCAGCGTGTAGCCGGCCTCGGGCGACTCCGCCCGCTCTCCCAGGTGAATCATCCACCCCGCGAGCAGAAGGGCCAGCCGGCGCAGATCTTCGCTCTCCGCCGGCCTCTCGCCCCGCAGCAGGCTCAGGCACTCCATGATCTCGATCCAGTTGCCCGCGGCGTGGCCGAGAGGCTGGCTCATGTCCGTCAGCAGCGCCACCGTGCGTGTGGCGGCGGACTCGGCCGTCACCACCATGAGCGCCGCCAGAGCCTCCGCGTCCGCGCTCCGGCGCAGGAATGCCCCCGATCCGGTCTTCACGTCAAGCACCAGTCCGCTCAGCCCCGCCGCAAGCTTCTTGCTCAGAATCGACGCGCAGATCAGGCCCCGGTTCTCCACCGTGCCGGTCCGGTCGCGCAGCGCATACAGCCTGCGGTCGGCCGGGGCCAGCTCATCCGTCTGGCCGATGATCGACACTCCGCAGCGCACGATCACGGCTTCAAACTCGGCCAGCGACAGGTTCGTGCGGCAGCCCGGAATCGATTCCAGCTTGTCCAGCGTCCCTCCGCTGTGCCCCAGCGCCCGTCCGCTGATCATCGGCACCGCCACGCCGCAGGCCGCGGCCAGCGGTGCCGCCAGAAAGCTGGTCTTGTCGCCCACGCCCCCCGTGGAGTGCTTGTCCACGCTTCGGACCGCCAGTGTGCGCTGGCTCGGGAATTGGGGGGCGAAGATCTCGCCGGAGTCCCGCATCGCCAGCGTAAGCGCGCCGGTTTCCGCGCGCGAAAGGCCGTGAATCCACACCGCCATGAGCCACGCCGCCAGTTGATCGTCGGCGATCGCCCCCGTGGCCGCGCCGCGCGCCACAAACGTGATCTCCTCCAGGCTCAGCGCGCGGCCATCGCGCTTCTTGCACAGAATGTCGATCATGCGCGGCGGCGTGGATGCCTCCACGTGCCCCCGGTCGATTTTGCCCGTCTCCGCCATGGCATTTTCGCCTTATCGCAGTTTCAACTCGAATCCAAGGGGCAACATTTCGCGGAACGCCATCGTCCGCATGCCCTCGGCCGCCGGAAACCGCACCGGCGCCTCGGGCAGAATGAACTCCGCCAGCATCTGCCGGCAGGCGCCGCAGGGCGGGCTCGGCTGCCCGTTCAGGTTGGCCACCGCCACGGCATCGATGCGGATTTCCGGCCCAGATTGAGAGACCGCCCGCACCAGCGCCGACCGCTCCGCGCAGATCGTGAGCCCGTAGCTGACGTTCTCCACGTTGGTTCCGGTCACGATCTCCCCGCTGCTGAGCCGCAGCGCCGCGCCCACGCGAAATCCGGAGTAGGGCGCGTAAGCATTCTGCGCGGCCTGCGCGGCCAGTTCGTGCAGCTCGTCGAGCAGGGTCGGAGTCATAGTGCTGATCATGGCTGCCCCGTTCCTTCGCAGGAGCGAAGATTAGAGGCTAATCCATTTGCGCGGGGAAGTATAGATATTTACGCCGGCTTCGCCCGTCCGCCGCATCGGCGCCCAACTCTGCAGCCCCACGGCCGCTCAAGTTGTGTTGCCGCCATCCGATAAGACTTTTGAGTGTCCGCTGCCCCGGCTGCGATGGGGGGCTGCCGGACGAGTGGGAGCTATGGACGATCTGACAAGAGAGTTCCTGATCGAAAGCCAGGAGGGACTGGACCGCATGGAGCGGTGTCTCACCGAGCTGGAGGAACGGCCGCAGGAGACGGCGCTGCTGGCCGAGATCTTTCGCTCCGTGCACACCATCAAGGGGACCACAGGGTTTCTGGGCTACAAACGGCTGGAGAAGCTGGCCCACGCCGGCGAAAACCTGCTCGGGCAGTTGCGCGACGGCAGGGTGCAGGCCGGCGCCGAGGTGATTACCGCCCTGCTCAAGCTCCTCGACGGGCTGCGGGAACTGCTCCGGACCATTGAAGCCGAAGACAACGAGGGCGCCGGCGACGACAGCGCGCTCATTGCCCGGCTGGAAGAGCTCCAGGCGCCGGTCCATCCGGGCCAGGCCCAGGCCGCGCGCCGGGAGACCCGCGCCGCCGCGCCCTCCGCGCCCGTGGCTTCCGAGCCTGCGCCCGCACCGTCCGAGCCCGTCCCGCCGTCGGCTGAAGCCGCAAAAGCGCGGTCCCAGGGAGCGGCGGCCGAAAGCACCCTGCGCGTCGATGTGGCCCTGCTCAACCGCATGATGAACCTGGTCGGCGAGCTGGTGCTCACGCGCAACCAGGTCTTGCAGGCGACCGCCTCCGACCCCAACATGACCCTGCTCTCGCGGCGGCTCGACATGGTTACCGCCGATCTGCGCGAGTCGGTCATGAAGGCGCGGATGCAGCCGGTCTCGAACGTCTTCTCCAAGATGCCCCGCCTGGTGCGCGATCTCACCCATGCCCTCGGCCGCAGGGTGCGTCTGCAGATGGAGGGCCAGGAGACCGAGCTGGACAAGAGCCTCCTCGAGGCCATCAAGGATCCCCTCACCCATGCGGTGCGCAACGCGCTCGATCACGGAATCGAGCCGCCCGGCGCGCGCCAGGCCGCGGGCAAGGAGCCGGAGGGCACGCTCACCCTGCGCGCGGCGCAGGAGGGCAGCCACGTGATCATCGAGGTCGCCGACGACGGCGCCGGCATCGCTCCCGACAGGATTCGCGCCAAGGCCATGGAGCGCGGGCTGCTCACGCCCGAGCGCGCCGCGCACCTCGGCGAGCGGGATCTGCTGCAGCTCATCTTTCTGCCCGGATTCTCGACCGCCGCGCAGGTCACCAACGTCAGCGGGCGCGGCGTGGGCATGGATGTGGTCCGCACCAACGTCGAGAAGATCGGCGGCAAGGTCGAGGTGGACTCGCGCGTGGGCAAGGGCACCACCCTGCGCTTGCGCATTCCGCTCACGCTCGCGATCATCCCCGCGCTCATCGTGCGCAGCATCGGGCAGAGCTTTGCCCTGCCGCAGGGCGCTTTATCCGAGCTCGTGCACATCCCCCCCGAGCGCGCCGCGGCCGCCATTGAGTGGATGGAGGGCGCGCCGCTCTACCGGCTCCGCGGCCATCTGCTCCCGCTGGTGTTTCTTGACCGCCTGCTCACGCCCGGGCGCGCATGCGGACTTTCAACCGGGCGCGACAACTTTATCGCCGTGCTCGACGCCGATGGACGCCGCTTCGGCCTGGTCGTCGATTCGCTCGCCGATCCCGAAGAGATCGTGGTCAAGCCCCTCAGCGCCGTACTCAAGGATATCGGTCTCTTCTCCGGCGCCACCGTGCTCGGCAACGCGGACCTGGCGCTGATCCTCGATCCCGGATCGATCGCCGTGAAGGCGGGTGTCGCGCTGAGCGGCGAAGACGAGTCCGCGCTCGCCGTCGAGGATGAACAGGACGCCGCCCGCAGCCGCTACCTGCTGGTCGAGGTGGCCGGCAGGCAGGCCGCCGTGCCGCTTGGCGATGTGCTGCGCATCGAACAGGTTCCCTTCGCGCGGGTCGAGTACATCGGCTACCGCCCCGTGCTCAACTTCGAGGGCCAGCTCCTGCCGGTCGAGGATTCCGGCGGCCTCCTCGAAGCCGCCGCGGGCGATCCCGCCATGCGCATCGTGGTCGTCGTCTGCCGCGACGGCAGCCGGCACGTGGGCATTGCCGTGACCCACGTGCTCGACGTTACCTCCGGCGGCAGCCTCATCGAGGCCGGCACCGGAACCCCCACCGACGGCGTCACGCTGCTCAAGGATCGCGTCACCGGCATCGTCAACCTGGGCGGCGTGCCGCCCCTGCCCGCGGCAGACGGCGCCCCGGAACCATGGCCGCAGGCCGAGGAGGTGGCGCAATGCGCACAACCGCAGGCACTGCCCCGCACAGACTCAAAAACGAGACCCTGGTCGAGCTTTGTTCCGTCCGCGTGGGCAAGACCCTGTTTGGCGTCCCCATCCGCCACATCCTGGAGATCGTGGGCTCTACCCGTCCCCGGCCCGTTCCCCTGGCGCCCGGCTTCGTGGGCGGACTCGTCCATTACCGCGGCGATGTCCTCACCACCGTCAGCCTCCGCCATCTGCTCGATCTGCCCGCCCTCGAATCCGCCCAGGACATCCTCGTCCTCGAAAGCGCGGCCGGGTGCTTCGGCTTGCTGGTCGATTCGGTTGGCGAGGTGCTCACCGTCCCGGCCGTCGACTACGAGCCCAACCCGTCGATCCTCGACCGGCGCCGCGGAGCCCTGCTGGCCGGCGCCTACAAGCTCAAGGACACCCTGCTCGTCATGCTGGATCCGGAACGCCTGGACCCGGCGCGCCTCGGCGAGTCGCGGCTCGGCGATTCGCAGGCGGCATAGTGGCGCGCGCAACCATCCCATCGGGAGGAAGACAATGCGGGCACTGATCGTGGACGACTCGCGCTTTGTCAGAGGCTACCTGCGCGGCATGCTCGAAGAACGGGGCATGGCCTGCGAAGAGGCCGCCGACGGACGCGCCGGCCTGGAGCGGCTGCATAGCGGCATCCGCTTCGACCTCGCGCTGCTGGACTGGAACATGCCCGTCATGAACGGGCTCGAGATGCTGCGCCGGCTGCGCGCCGAGGGCTTCGGCGACCTCAAGGTCATGATGGTCACCACAGAGGCCGAAAACGACTACATCGTCCGCGCCCTCGATGCCGGAGCCGATGAGTATCTGATGAAACCCTTCGACGACGAAGCGCTCAATGAAAAACTGGCCATACTCGGCATGGTGGAGGCCTGAACCATGACGGCAGAAGGCCGCACCCGGGTGCTGATCGTCGAGGACTCCGCCGTCATGCGCAGCCTGCTGCGCTCCGTCATTCTCTCCGACCCCGCCCTGGAGATGGCCGGAACCGCCGCCGATGGCGCATCCGCGCTCGACTGCGTGCACCTCCAGCCTCCTGACCTGATCCTGCTCGATGTCGAGATGCCCGTCATGGACGGCCTGGCAACCCTGCGTGAGCTGCGCGCCCGCCGCCACACCATGCCCGTCATCATGTGCAGCTCGCTCACCCAGCGCGGAGCCAGGGTCACAATCGAGGCTCTGGCCTGCGGCGCCTGCGACTATGTCGCCAAACCCACCGGGCAGCAGAACCGCGAAGCCGCCACCCGCGCGCTCGCCATGGAGCTGCTGCCCAGGATTCACGCCCTCGTCCGCCATGCGTCGGCCTCGCGCCCCGCCCCGCGCAGCCTCCTGCCCATCCCCGCGCCCCCGCCGCCCGCCCAATCCTCGGCAAAGCCCCTGGCGCTGGCAATCGGAGTCTCCACCGGCGGCCCGGCGGCCCTCGACGTCCTTCTGCCGCAGCTCCCCGCCGGTTTCCCGCTCCCGGTCCTGATCGTGCAGCATATGCCCGAGGTCTTCACCCGCCTGCTGGCCGAGCGGCTCAGCCGCCGCTGCTCCCTGCGCGTGCTCGAAGCCGCTGACGGCATGCCCGCCGCCGCCGGATATGCCTACATCGCGCGCGGCAACTGGCACCTGCAGGTCGTCGCCGCCGCCCGGCCCGGCGCTCCCGCCACGCTCCATCTCAACCAGGAGCCTCCTGAGAATCACTGCCGGCCCGCCGTCGATGTCCTCTTCCGCTCCGCCGCGCGGGTCTACGGCCCCGGCGCGCTCGCCGTCGTGCTCACCGGCATGGGGTGCGACGGCCTCGCCGGCGCGCGCGCCGTCCGCGATCTGGGCGGCGCCGTCCTCGCTCAGGACCAGGCCAGCAGCACCGTTTGGGGCATGCCCGGAGCCGTCGCCCAGGCCGGCCTCGCGTACAAGGTTCTGCCCCTCTCCGCCCTGGCCGCGGAGATCGTCCGCGTCGTCGGCCATCTCCCTCACCCCGCTCCCGCCCCCGGCTTCGCAAGGATGGTGTAGCCATGGAACCGACAGTGAATGCCGACTACGGCTACCTGCGCCAGGTCGTCTTCGGAGTCTCGCAAAACGTCCTGGACGCCTCCCGGGATTACCTCTTCGACACTCGCCTCGCCAAACTCCTGCGCAACCAGGGCATGGCCCGGCTCGACGAGCTCGTCCGCAAACTGCGGATCGAGAAAAACCCCGCCCTCGAACGGGAAGTGGCTGAGGCCATGACCATCAACGAGACCAGCTTCTTCCGCGATCTCCGCCCGTTCGAGCTGCTGCGGCAGGAGCTGCTCCCCAGGCTCATCGCGGCCCGCCGGGCCCGCCGCACCCTCCGCCTCTGGAGCGCCGCCTGCGCCACCGGGCAGGAAGCCTACAGCCTGGCCATGATGCTCCTCGAAAACTTCCCCAGCCTCGCCGGATGGAACCTCGTCATCGAGGGCACCGACATCTGCCGCGAGGTCGTGCAGCGCGCCCAGACCGGCCGCTATCATCGCATCGAGATCAACCGCGGCCTCCCCGCGCGCTACGTCGTCCGCTACTTTGACCGCCAGGGCGAAGATTGGATCGTCAGGCCCGAGCTGCGCCGGCTCTGCCACTTCCGCCAGGCCAACCTCTGCGGCCCCGTCCTGCCCTTCAACCGTTCCACCGACGCCTTCGACGTCATCTTCCTCCGCAACGTCATGCTCTACTTCGATCTCCCCACGCGTCGCGCCCTCATGGCCGGCATCCATCGCCTGCTCGCGCCCGATAGCATCCTCTTCCTCGGCTCCAGCGAGCAGCCGGTCGATATGGCGCCCTGGACCCCCGTGCTCGCCGGCGGCACCTGCCACTACCGCCCCAGGCAGGCCGGCTGAGCCTCTGCGGCGCGGACCCGCCGGTCCTGCCCGGCGTTTTCCCCCATCCGCCGCTTGCTCCTCAGCCCGTCCTCATGCCGCCGCTCTCAGACCACCCAATACTGCACTGCGAGACACAAAACCGCACTGTGATTCAAAGCACAATCCTTCTCCCGCCGTCAGGCGACAATGTTCCTGTGCGAGCGCCTGCTCCCGCGCTCTGCCCCGATAAGGAGATTCCCTTCATGAGCGACCTCGCTCCCCTGGCTGAGGCTGTTGCCGTTGACCCGCTCGTCGAACACCCCGCCGACTATCACGTCTTCCATCAGTTCATCGAGCGCTGCAAATCCCTCCCCGCCATCACCACCGCCGTTGTCTGGCCGCTCAGCGGCGTCGCCCTCAAGGGCGCTGTTGAAGCCGCCGCCGCGGGGCTCATTCAGCCCACCCTCATCGGTCCCGTTGAAGCCATCAGGGCCCTGGCCGCAAAACTCGGCGTCGATATCAGCCTGTATCCCGTCCTCGATGCGGAAACCGAGTCTCAGGCCGCCGCCGCCGCCGTCGCCATGTGCCGCGCCGGCAACGCCCAGGCCCTCATGAAGGGCAGTCTCCACACCGACGAGCTCCTCAAGCCCGCCATGGCCCGCGACACCGGCCTCCGCACCTCCCGCCGCGTCTCCCACGTCTTCATCATGGATACGCCCGCCTACGCCCGCACCCTCCTCATCACCGACGCCGCCATCAACATCACGCCCGAGCTTGAAGACAAGGTCGATATCGTGCAGAACGCCATCGATCTGGCCCACGCCCTCGGCATCCCCGAGCCCAAGGTCGCTCTCCTCTCCGCCGTCGAAACCGTCAATCCCAAGATCGCCTCCACCCTCGACGCCGCCGCCCTCTGCAAGATGGCTGACCGCGGCCAGATCACCGGCGGCATCCTCGACGGGCCCCTCGCCTTTGACACCGCCGTCAGCCAGAAGGCCGCCTCCATCAAAAAACTGGTCTCGCCCGTCACCGGCCAGGCTGACATCCTCGTCGTCCCCGATCTCGAAAGCGGCAACATGCTCGCCAAGCAGCTCGAGTACCTTGGCGGAGCGCAACTGGCCGGCATCGTCCTCGGCGCGCGCGTGCCCACCATCCTCACCAGCCGCGCAGACTCCGCTGAAACCCGCCTCACCAGTTGCGCCGTCGCTGTCCTCCTCCACCACGCCAAACACTCCGCGGCATAACCCGGGCTCTTTCCTGGCGCCGCCAGGCCCCCGACACTGGAGCGCCAGGCCCTCAAGGCCTGCCGCCAACTCCGACCGCCGGGCCTGGCCCCGCTCCGGCGCTACCCCGCTCCGGAATAGCTCCGTTCCACGGCCGCATAGTTTTTCCGCCCGATTTGCCGATTATTTCTCCCCTCCGGCGCACAATAGATCCAGAGCGCAAGCAGCCGCCTTGGCCGGTGCAGCGGGATCTTCGCAGCCGCCCGTCGTTCCCTGCCCTTAACTCCTTTGTTGTCTAGATTCTGGCCACAAGCCATTGAAAGCAAAGATTTTAATCAATTTTCCTTGCCGTAAGTTGTTGAAAAATAAATAACTTGTTTGCAGGATCTATCGAAAATATTTTTTTCCGGCCCGAACCGCGCAATTGCACCGCTCTCAGTGCAAAAAATGCCCATTTTGCACCCTTCCGAGTGCAATTCCTCCTGCGCGCCTCTCCTTGCTCGGCGCCGTCCCGTCCTCGCCCGCCTGCGCCGCCTTACCGCCTTCGTCCGCTTGCCCGGCCCCGTCCGCTC